>DATFYJ010000161.1:0-9173 GCA_035315105.1 Chitinivibrionales bacterium | reverse complement strand
CTGCACGAAATGGACGACGGCAAGTTCCACAAGGTGGCCAACGCCGTGGGCCAGTGCATGAAGTACCATCCGCACGGCGACGCGTCGATCTTCGCCGCGCTCGTGGGCCTTGCCAACAAGGATCTCTTTATTGACAAGCAGGGAAACTTCGGCAACATCTTCACTGGCGACGAGGCGTCGGCCATGCGCTACATCGAGAGCAGGCTCGCGCCGCTGGCCCGCGAGACGCTGTTTAATTCCGAAATCACCGAGTTCGTGGACTCCTACGACGGCCGCAACAAGGAGCCCGTGGTGCTCCCCGCCAAGGTGCCGGTGCTGCTCGCGCAGGGCGCCGAAGGCATCGCCGTGGGCATGGCCACCAAGATCCTGCCGCACAACTTCATCGAGCTTCTGCAGGCGCAGATCGCCTACCTCAACAAGGACCCTTTTCAGCTCAAGCCCGATTTCCCGTCGGGCGGCATGCTTGACATGTCGGAGTACAACGACGGCAACGGCAAGGTGCGCATCCGCGCGCGGCTCGACGACAAAGACGACAAGCGGATCGTGGTGCGCGAGATCGCGTTCGGCACCACCACCGAGAGCCTTATCGCGAGCATTGAGGCCGCGGCGAGGAAAAACAAGATCAAGATCGCGGGCATCTCCGATTACACTTCGGACAAGGTGGAGATCGAGATCCACCTTGCGCGCGGCGTGCACACGCAGGACACGGTGGATGCGCTGTACGCCTTCACCGACTGCGAGGTGTCGACCACGGTAAACGTGGTGGTCATCAAGGACAACAAGCCGGTCACCATGAGCGTGTCCGACGTGCTCAAGCACAACGCCGACCGCACCGTGGACCTTTTGCGACGCGAGCTCAAGGTCGAGGAAGGCCACCTGCGCGACAGGCTCCACGCCAAGACGCTCGAGCAGATCTTCATCGAGAACCGCGTGTACAAAAAGATCGAGGACAAGAAGACCCAGGAGGGCGTGACCAGGGCGGTTATTGACGGACTGGAACCCTTTCAGAAGGACATCAAGCGCGAGGTGACCGCCGAGGACGTGGAGACCCTGCTCAAGATCCCCATCCGCCGGATCTCGGCCTACGACATCAACAAGGCGCAGCACGAGATGGACGAAATCAAGACGCGCCTCAAGGAGATCAAGCATTCGCTTGACACCATCGTGGATTACGCCATCGGATTTCTGCAGGACCTTATCATTAAATACGGAAAGCAGTACCCGCGCCGCACCGAGGTCATGTCGTTCGAAAAGGTTGACGTGCGCGAGGTGGCGCAGCGCAACCTCAAGCTGCGCTACGACCGCGACAATGGCTATCTCGGCTACGAGGTGAACGGTAGCGCGCTGTTCGACGTGTCGCTGTACGACCGCATCCTGGTGATCCGCAGGAATGGCGTGTATTCGGTGATCGACGCGCCCGACAAGCTGTTTGTCGATAGGGGCATGCTCCACTGCGGGTTCCCCGACAAAGACCTGGTGTTTTCACTGGTGTACAAAAACCCCGAGAACCAGTTCCCCTGTGTAAAGCGATTCAAGATCGAGCAGTTCATCATGCAGAAGGCCTACCTGCTCGTTCCCGAGGGCGCCACGGTGCAAATGTTCACCACCGAGACCGACGGCACCATCGAGGCGGAGTACAAACCCCGGCCCTACCTGCGCGTGCTCGAGGAGAAGTTCAACCTGAAGGACTACCTCGTCAAGGGAGTCAAGGCACAGGGGGTAAGGCTTTCCAATAAGGAAGCGAAGACCGTGAAGTTTCAGCCTGTGCTCAAGCTCACCAACTAATTCTTTTTTTCAAATAAAAAATATTCAAGTGGGGGAGGTTTCCCCCTCGCTCCGGCCTTTGCTTCACAAAGTCCTCCGCTACCCCCTCCTGGGTGACCCCTAAGGAAGTTGATTTGCGAGAAACATACTTCGGTTAGGGGGCACCCGAGGAGAGCAGTTGTGCAGGGCACTCTCTCTTACTTTGTGTCTTTGTCATTATGTTTCTTGTTACTATTTTTCTTTGGTGGCACCGGGGAGAATAGTTGAAAGTTGACGGTTGACAGTTGACAGCGGGATAAAACGGCGATTGGTTGCACATGTCCTGGATTGGCGCAAGAATTCAACCCGACTGAATAGAATTCCGTTGCCGCGCGCCAGGCCGGACTGGAAGGTGCGCTGGAGCGCATTGCCGCCTGACCACGGCCCGAAGGGCCCTCGTGGAAGGCGGCAACGAGGCCGGCCGAGCCTGGAAGGAGGGCCGCCGCCGCAAGCGGCGGGGCGCCCAAGTGTTTATTTTAGTGTCTTGACGAAGGCGAGGGAAACGCCCTGAATTCTATCTACCAAGACTAGCCCCCTGTTTCAAACCTCTTTTCTCCATCACCTCATGAATCCTCTTCACCGACTTCATTTTCTCCGCGCTCCACAGCGGCGCAACGAGCCCGTTTTTCACAGTTGAGTCTGCCATGATCCTGTGAATGTGCTGGTCGGGCCGCAGGTGCGAAAGAAAATCGCACAGGATGTCTGAGTATTCGTCAAGCGACACGGGGGTTATTCTTCCCTGTTTGAACCATTCATGGACTTCCGTTCCGTCAATGATCATGAGTTGATGAATCTTTACCCCGCTCACCGGGAGCGACGAAAGAAGTTTGGCGGTATCAATTGTGCCCTTCTTTGAATCACCCGGAAGCCCGATAATCACATGCGCCACTGTCTCGATTTTGAACGCGGCAAGACGTTTGACTGAATCAACAAAATCATCGACGCTGTGCCCGCGTTTGTTCAATCGCAATGTCTGATCGCTTGCGCTCTGGAGACCGATTTCGACCGACAGGTAGGTGCGTTTCGATACGTCGCGGAGGTATTCGCAGATGTCGTCGCCAAGGCAGTCGGGCCGCGTGCCGACTGCCAGGCCGACAATTCCCGGATGGGCGATGATGGGTTCATACACCTCTCTCAGGCGCTGCACCGTGCCATACGTATTTGTAAACGGCTGCAGGTATGCGATGAACGCGGAGTGTCTGCCTTTGTCCCTGCCGATGGCGCATTTCAGCTGTTCAATGATGGAACTTACGGCAGTTGCAACGGGCGAGAATGAGCGGTTGTCGCAGAACGAACACCCGTCCCTGCTTATGGTGCCGTCGCGGTTGGGGCACGAAAATCCCGCGTTGAGCGGGACCTTGAGAACGGGCCGGCCGAAACGCTTGGTGAGATACGAGCGATAGGAGGTATAGCGGGTCACAAAAACGTGTATGCGTATATGGGTGTATGCGTATATGCGCTAATGGGGCGGACCAAGGGCTCCTTGAAATCCCTCAACCAATTTTGACAGTCGCCGCATTCATGCAGACACGCTTCTACGCATCAACGCGTAGTCAATTCCCCGCGGCCGCCTTCTTCTTCGCTTCCTTCTTGAAGTCCATTCCCTGGGTGGTGTCCGTACCCAGTTTGTCGAGGTCAGACCCGATGTCCATCGGTTTCACGTCGAGCTGCTTGGTTTCCCCCTTGCCGTCCCTGTGCAAATCGCTCTTGAGCTGCTGCATCTGCGCCTCGTTCTGCTCCGACGCCTTTTCGCGGTTGGCCTTTGTGTCGGCCTTGCCCGTGGACGTCGGTTCGCCGTTTTCTATCCTGTCAATGCGCCTCTGCACTTCCTCTTTCTTGATGGCCTCGTTCAGGTAGATAAGGTATTTCTTCCAGGTCGCGAGCGCGTCCTGCTTTTTCCCCATGTCCTCCTGGAGCAGGGCGAGGTTTTCGTAAAAGACCTGCGAGTTCTCGTCGATGGCGACGCTCTTCTGGTATTCCTTGAGCGCCTCTGCCTGGTTGTTCTCCTTTTTCCACAGGATGTTGCCGAGCTGCCAATGGGCTTCGGCGTTTCTGGGGTCCGCGGCAATTCCTTCTTGACAATATTTTTTGGCGCCGGCGATATTGCCTTTTTCGGTGAGGCACCGCGCCACGCCGCAATAGGCCGCACCCCTGGAACCATCGGTCCTTATCGCGGCTTCGTACTGCGCCACGGCCTTGTCGAACGCGCCCGCGTTCTCGTACATTGCGGCAAGGTTCATGCGTGCCTCGATGTTCGACGGATTAAGCTCCACCGAACGTGCAATGGCGTCGGCGGCCTTTCCTGTCTTGCCGAGTCTCTCGTAGGCAAACCCTATGTTGGCCCAGCATTCCGCATTTCTGGAGTCGAGCGAAATCGCCTTGTTATATTCGACGACCGCTTTGTCGTACCGCTCGGCCTCAAGGTAGGCGAACGCGAGGTTTGCCTGCGCCTCGAAGTTCCTCGGCTCCTTGCCCAGAACCTGGCGGAATACCGAAATTGCCTCAGTATACGCGCCGTTCTTGAGCAGGTTATTGCCGTTTGCCATGAGCTCCTCGACCGAATTCTGACTTCTTGCCGGAAAAACAAATATGATTGCGACGGCAAGAACCGACATGATGGAGATGACTGCGGATTTCTTCATACAGCCTCGCTTGTAGATAGGATAATCGGATAAAAGACGGCCCAATCAATGACTTAATATAGCAATGTAGGAGTCCGGCGGCAAGTCTAATCTGCAATTGAACAATATTTGGCTTCCTGCACCTGCCGGTCGCACCACAATAAACTATATTTTCTATTTACCGCCGCCCACAAGATCACCGGAAAAACATACCTTTGTCTCAAGGAACCGACGCCCATGAGCGAGAAGAACCCCCGGACACGCACCGATGTCTATGCAAACCCCCTGGTGGAGCGCTATGCCTCCAAGGAGATGCTCCGCGTTTTCTCTCCCGATTTCAAGTTCTGCACCTGGAGAAAGCTGTGGATCGCGCTTGCCGAATGCGAAAAAGAACTCGGGCTACCCGTCACGGCCGACCAGATCGCGGAGATGAAGCAACATGTAAACGACATCGACTACGATGCTGTCGCGGCCTACGAGGCCACAACGCGGCACGATGTGATGGCACACATCCACGCGTTCGGCGACCGCTGTCCCACGGCGCGGCCCATCATCCACCTCGGCGCAACGAGCGCGTTCGTGGGCGACAACACCGACCTCATCCAGATGCGGGAAGCCTGCCGCATTCTCCTTGCGAGGCTTGCGGCCGTGATTGCGGCGCTCAGGGAGTTCTCGCTTGCGAAGAAGGACCTCGCCGCGCTCGGGTTCACGCATTTTCAGCCGGCGCAGCTCACCACGGTGGGGAAGCGCGCGAGCCTGTGGCTGTACGACCTTGTCCTCGATTTCGAGGCGCTCGAGCAATTCTGCGTGTCGCTTCCATTCCTCGGAGTCAAGGGCACCACGGGCACGCAGGCGAGCTACATGAGCCTGTTTTCGGGCGACGCCGCCAAGGTGAAGAAGCTTGACATCATGGTTGCCAAGAGGATGGCGTTCGACACCACCGTGCCGGTGTCGGGCCAGACCTATTCGCGCAAGTTCGATGCTTTAGCACTGGCGCTGGTGTCGGGCGTGGCGCAGTCGTTCCACAAGATCGCCAACGACGTCCGGCTCCTGTCGCACCTGCGGGAGATCGAGGAACCGTTCGAAAGCGGCCAGGTGGGATCGTCGGCCATGGCGTACAAGAGAAACCCCATGCGCTCGGAGCGCATCACGTCGCTTGCGCGGTATGTCATCTCGCTCTCGTCCTCGCCCGCGAACACCGCGGCGGAACAGTGGCTCGAGCGCACGCTCGACGATTCGGCGAACAAGCGGCTGTCCATTCCCGAGGCGTTTCTCGCCGCGGACGCGATCCTTATCATCGGCCTCAACGTGCTAGCGGGCCTGGTGGTATATCCGCGCGTGATCGCAAAGCATGTTGCCGAGGAGCTTCCCTTCATGGCGACCGAGAACATCCTCATGGAGGCCGTGAAAAAGGGCGGCGACCGGCAGTCGCTGCACGAGCGCATCCGGCAATACTCCATGGAGGCGCAGAAAGGAATAAAAACCGAGGGAAAGCCCAACGACCTTCTCGAACGCATTGGTGCCGACCCCGGGTTCAAATTGACAAAGGCAGATCTTGACAGGATCCTCGACGTTGCCGCGTTTGTGGGAAGGGCGCCCCAGCAGGTGGAGGAGTTTGTCAAGGAGTGCGTCGATCCGCTGCTTGCGCGGAGCAAAAAGTACGGGGCCGCCGGCACAGCCGAATTGACTGTGTGAGAATCGTCCGCAATTTATCAGGAAGAACCCGTTCACGTGATCGCCGACTACCACGTCCACACCCCGTACTGCGGGCACGCCCAGGGAAAGGCCGTCGATTATATCAACACCGCCGTTGCCCTGGGACTTTCCGAGATCGGCTTCTCCGACCACCTAGGCCGGTATTATCTCACCAAACACCAGCGCAAGCGGTACTGGGACTGGGGGATGCGGGAGCGCGATATCGCCCGGTACTTTTCGGAGTTGCTCGACCTCAAAGAAGCCTTTGAGGACCGGATCACCGTGCGCATCGGACTCGAGATCGACTACATCGAGGGCGCGGAGCAGCTTGCCGAGGAAATCGTCTCGCGCTATCCGTTCGATTTCCTGCTCGGCTCCATCCACTGCCTGCCCGTGCTCGGGTGGCGCCATGTTTCGCAGTATGTAAAGGTCGATCAGCGGCAGGTGTACAAGGCCTATTTCGAGGCCGCGGCGGCGGCCGCCCGGTCGAACCTTTTTCAGTCGCTCGCCCATATCGATTTCATCTGGCGTTATATTCCCTGGCCCGATGCGCCACGGCAGATGATGGAGGAATACATTTCGGGCACGGTTCAGCTCGCCGCCAAGAACCGGACCTGCATCGAGGTGAATGCCAACGGATTTTTATGGGCGCAAATCAACGACGACTGGAAATACAACCTTTTCGACATGACCCTCGACGCCGTGAAAAAACACAACGCGGCCGTTACCATAGGCTCCGACGCCCACACGCCCGAACTGGTGGCCAAGGCGTTCCCGCAGATCATCGACGCTGTCAAAAGCAAAGGTATCGAAACATTTTTGGTGTTTGAGCAGAGGCAGGGCAGGCAGGTGAAGCTGGGATAGGGCGTGTTTGTTTTGATTTTTCCAAAAGCATTAATAATCAAGAAAGATAAAGATATGGAAGGGCCTGGCCGGCCCTTAAACCCGCCAAGGAAAATGCTTATTGTAGACCCCCTCCAGACCTCCCCGAGGGGAGGTTCCAACAGGTGCAAGTTTGCAATAGATAATCGTTGAACGATGGTTCTTTTTGCAGGTACTTTACTAGGAGTGGCTCAAGGAGAATCGCCTTTGCATGCAGGTGTGGTAAACCTCGGTTCAGCTGGTGCAATTGGCCTGGCGTTCTGGAGTCTTTCTTATGGTTTGGATTGGAATCCGACATTTTGGATTGGCGTTGCTATAGGAATTGGTGCTGGATGGGCTGGTGAAGCGGTAAGCCAAATTGTTTGGGATAAACTGTTTTATGGACAGGAATAGAATGGGCGAGCAAGTAGCTAGACTTAGAGTCAGGTTGATTTGGGTAATCCTGCCCCTAATCCCTCTTGTTTACTTTACACAAGGGGTCATTACTGAAAGGACGGGCATTACGCATACTTTATCGGCTTCGTATCTTAGAAGCCATTCTGCGCTCGAAGAAATTATTGCTTGTGTTTTCTTATGGGCGTTATGGGGCGCCTCAGCCATGCTCTCAGACATTGTTGATCGTGAAGGATTCTTAATACGCTATGGGCTCACAATAAAGGGCAAGTTCTATGGGTATGCAAGATTGAGAAAATGGAAGGAATGTGATATCAGAGTCATTGATATCTGGCCGGGTCCATGGATTTCATTAAAGAATAATGTTCCAATGTTGTGTCCCATCTTTCACACAAATTACAAAGGAATTGCAAGAATGATAGCAAAGTATGGATTATCACGCGTCAAATTCGAAGCACACAAGGACTATTTCAGGTCCTTTTTGACGGAAGGCGATAAAGAATGCGAGTGAAAGGCTTGATGCTTATTGTGGCGATCGTTTAGAGCTGCCGGAGAAGGTAGTTTCTTCCATATTATAAGGCATTTTTCTGATGTCCAACCTCCGCAAGTTCTCCCCCAAAAATCTTTATTTTCCTCCAATTCTCCTATTGACTCAACCCCCCATATATTGTATCTTTAATTTGTTAAGCATCTATCGCTTGTAGCGCCCGTTGTCACACAGGAACAAACGCTCTTCACGACACCTGCCCAGAAAAGGAAGCAGAACCTATGGTGTTACGCAGGCTGACGATCTTCGGGTTCAAGTCCTTTGCAGAGAAGACTGAATTGGAATTCGGTGAAGGTGTTACGGCGGTGATAGGTCCCAACGGGTGCGGCAAGAGCAACGTGATCGACGCGATCCGCTGGGTGTTCGGCGAGCAGAAGCCATCGGCCTTGCGCAGCGCGACCATGCAGGACGTCATTTTCTCCGGCACGCAAAACCGCCAGTCGCTCGGCATCGCGGAAGTGACCTTGACAATTGAGAACACCAGGAAGATCCTCCCGTCCGAGTTCAACGAAGTGGCCATCACCCGCAGGATATTCCGCAGCGGCGAGAGCGAATATCTCATCAACAAGGTGCCGTGCCGCCTTCGCGACATCCACACCATGTTCCTCGACACCGGCATCGGCAACTCGGCCTACACCACCATCGAAAACTCGATGATCAATTCCATCCTGAGCGACAAGGCCGAAGAGCGCCGCATCCTGTTCGAAGAGGCTGCGGGCATCGGCAAATACAAGGAGCGGAGGAAGGAAAGCCTGCGCCAGCTCGATCACACGAGGCAGGACCTGCTTCGGATCAACGACACAGTGCAGGAGGCCGACCGTCAGGTGCGCATGCTCGCGCGGCACGTGGAAAAGGCGAACCGGTACCGGCGCTACCACAACGACCTCAAGACGCTGGAAGTGAGTTTTGAAAACAAGCGGTATGCGACGTACACGGCCACGCTGGCCTCGCGCAAGAAGGAACTTGACGAATGCGAAGAGAAGCGCCAGGCCGTGCGCGCCAAAGCCGCCGCCGCCGAGGCGACCATCGAGAAGATGCAGCTCACGGCGCTTGAACAGGAGAAGGACCTCGAGACCGCCTCCCGGAACGTGGCCGAGGCAGGCGAGGCTATTATCGGACTCGAACGCGATATGTCGGTTGCACGCGAGCGCACAACGAACCTGGGCGAGAATGCCGCCCGGTGCGACCGCGAAAGCCTCGGCCTCGACGAGCAGATTGAAAATGCCGGAGCG
>DATFYJ010000160.1:0-2672 GCA_035315105.1 Chitinivibrionales bacterium | reverse complement strand
GGCGTCGGCTTGACGTCCCAGATGTCTTCCGCGTACTGCCGTATGGTGCGGTCCGACGAAAACCGTCCCATGTTCGCCACGTTGAGAATGGACATTTTCGTCCAGCGTTCCGGGTCAACGTATGCCTGCGCAAGGGTCTTCTGGCACTGGATGTAGGAATCAAAGTCGGCCATCACCATGTAACGGTCCCCGCCGTTGAGCAGTGAGTCAAAAATGGGGCGGAAGAGCTGCGGGTCCTCGGGACTGAAGAACCCGAGCGAAATGAGGTCCATCACCTTCCTGAGTTTTTCGTTCTTGTGGTAGTAGTCCCACGGGTTGTAGGATTTTCCGCGGAGCTCATTCACCTCGTGCGCGCGCAGCCCGAAGATAAAGATGTTCTCGTCGCCCACTTCCTCCCACATCTCGATGTTCGCGCCGTCCATGGTGCCTATGGTTATTGCGCCGTTGAGCCCGAATTTCATATTACCGGTGCCCGACGCCTCGGTGCCGGCTGTTGAAATCTGCTCCGAGACCTCGGCCGCTGGCATGATGTATTCGGCGAGCGTCACGCGGTAGTTGGGGATAAAATGCACCTCGAGCAGACCGCGCGTGTCAGGGTCGCCGTTGATCACGCCCGCCACGTTGTTGATGAACTTGATGAGGAGCTTCGCCATGTAATACCCGGGAGCGGCCTTGCCCGCAAAGAGCACGGCGCGCGGCACGAATTCTTTTTTCCTGCCTGCTTTAATCTCGTTGTACATGGCGATGCAGTGGAGGATGTTGAGCGTTTGTCGTTTGTATTCGTGGATGCGCTTGACCTGGGCGTCGAACATCAGGTCCGGGTTGATGCGCATGTTTTCCCATTTCTTGAGGATTTGACAGAGCCGCTTCTTGTTGGAAAGCTTTGCCTCGCGCCAGCGAATCCTGAATTCCCGGTCGTCCGCCATCGGGACAAGCTTCTTGAGCTGGGAAAGGTCCTTGATCCAGCCGTCGCCGATGCTTTCGGTGACCAGCGTCGACAGCGGCTGGTTCGACGCGTGCAGCCAGCGGCGCTGGGTGATGCCGTTGGTCTTGTTGTTGAATTTTTCCGGCCACATGTCGTGGAAATTTCTCACCAGGCCGTCTTCGAGCAGCTTGGTGTGAAGCTCCGAAACGCCGTTTACCGAATGCGAACCGACGATGGCGAGGTATGCCATGCGCACCTTGGGGTCGGGCCCTTCCTCGATGAGCGACATGTCGCGCAGCTTGTCGACCTGGCCGGGGTACTTGTACGACACCTGGCGCAGGAACTTGCTGTTGATCTCGTAGATGATCTCCATATGGCGCGGCAGCAGCGTCTTCACGAGACTCACGGGCCAGCGCTCCAGCGCCTCGGGCATGAGAGTGTGGTTGGTGTAGGCGAACGTGCGCACCACAATGTCCCACGCGTCGTCCCACAATAGCCCGTTTTCGTCGATAAGCAGGCGCATGAGCTCCACGATGGCGATCGCGGGATGCGTGTCGTTGAGCTGGATGGCCACCTTGTCCGGGAAGTTTTTGAAATCCTTGTTGTTCGAGAGATAGCGCCGCATGATGTCCTGCAGCGACGCGGACGTGAAGAAATGCTGCTGCTTGAGCCGCAGTTCCTTGCCGGAATGGTTGTTGTCGTTGGGATAGAGCACCTTGGAGATATTCTCGCTTGTCAATTTATCCTGGCACGCGCCGATGTAGTCGCCGCTGTTGAAGTAGTCGAATTTGAACTCGTGCGCGGCGCGCGCGCTCCACAGCCGAAGGGTGTTCACCGTGTTGTTGCCGTAGCCCGGCACGGGCACGTCGAAGGGCAGCGCGATCACCTCCTCGGTGTCGACCCACGCAACCTTCTGCTTGCCGTTTGCGTCGGTGTGGTACAGGGTCTTGCCGTAGTATTTGATGTGCGCCTTGTACTCGGCGCGCTCCATCACCCAGGGGTTAACCTGCTGGAGCCACTGTTCCGGGTATTCGGCCTGGTGGCCGTTCACGATGCGCTGGTTGAATATGCCGAATTCGTACAGAATGCCGTAACCGACCGCCGGCAGTTCGAGCGTGGCCATGGAGTCGAGGAAGCACGCGGCAAGCCTGCCGAGGCCGCCGTTGCCCAGCCCCGCGTCGACCTCCTGGTCGAGGATGTCTTCGATATCGAGCCCCAGGTCCTTCATGGCGCTTACGCATGGTTCGCGCATTTTAAGGTTCATGATGTTGTTCGACAGAAGGCGCCCCATCAGAAACTCCATGGACATGTAGTATACGCGCTTGACGTTCTGTTCATGGTACAGTTGCTTGGAAGTGATCCACCGCTCGATGAGCCGGTCGCGCACGGTGTAGGCGAGGCTCAAAAATTCCGCGTACGCGGTGAGCGAGTACTTGTCTTTTGCGAGGTTGTACTCGAGGTTGTTGAGAAACCCGAGCCGCACGTTCTCCCGCGCCATCCCCTTGAAATGGACCGACCAGTTCTTGTTGTCCTTGTCCGCGATTCTGGTGACGGTTTCGGTGATCGCTTTCTGCATGTCGGGCCTCTTTGGGTGAGTTGATGCGAAGGAGATACTAAGACGGATTACGGATTTATGAATGAAGGAAAATAATTCATGAGGGGAAGCAGGTATGATGGAAACAAGAGGGTGGTGATGGCGGGATTTAGGGAGGTTGTTTATGACGGGATTTCGGCGTTCGAATCATCC
>DATFYJ010000159.1:0-2761 GCA_035315105.1 Chitinivibrionales bacterium | reverse complement strand
AATTGGTGATAAGATATATTGCTGAAATTGAAATATTTGAGGGGATATCGCAGCTCTAGTTGCAGATTGATGAAATGCAGACAAAAGATGGAAACGCCGCATTACAATCTCTCGTGGTGCCCCCGCAGCCGAGGTTTCTTTTTTGCAAATCAATTATCTAGGCGGCCACCCAGGAGGGGGTGCCGGAGGACGCTGAAGGGCGGCCGCAGGCAGGGGGATACTTCCCCCACCTAATTTCTCTCTTATTTACTTTTCTGGCTTGAGAATTAAACCCTAAACTCCCTCTCCACAATCTCATTTATAAACTTATCAATCGAGACCGGGTAATACTTGAACCGCGGGCCGAAGATGAGACCGGTCCGGATGTTCTCCTGGACGGCAAGCTGGTCGTTGACCCTGGTAAGATGCTCCTCTGGTTTTTCCTCGACGTTTTTGATGTTGAAATACTCGCTTTCGACCTTCACGTTTTTTCTGCTGCCGTAGGCAAACGAGAACATCCTGCCTTGCAGTTCCTTGTCGAAGGTTTCCGGGTCGAACACCTCGCCGAAGGTTTCTCCCAGCATCCCCGGCGTGACGATGAATTTCGGCGACACATTGATCTTGCCGTTGATTTCGATTGAAGCCGATTCGTTGGCCTCGTCGGGCGCGACTAGGATGTAGGGAAGTTCGTGGTATCCCGACACGATGCCGGAAATGGGTTTCCGCAGGACATTGGTTTTGAAGAAGATTTCCCGCAGGAATTCGTTCTTGTCGTAGTCGAACATAATGTAAAAATAATTGATTTTGTATCTCATCATTCAGTAGAAGAGTTGGGCGCCCCGCCGAAGACGGCGGCCTGCTGTCCTTCCGATCTCGGCCATCTAATTGTAGAATGTAGAATTTAGATTGTAGATTGGAAATACAAAAATCGGACGCCCTAAAATCTACAATCGTCAATCTACAATCTGCATTCAAGACTCAGGGCGGCACCGCGCCCTGGCGCGGCCTTCTATAAATGTCATGCCTAATGCGCGGCAGAGGGATTCTATTTAGTTAATAGCTTCTTCTTGCGCCAATCGGTGTCCCCAAAAAACCAGTAAGCGCTTTTTTTCAATTCTCAACTTCTCAACTACTTCCCTCGGGTGCCCCCACACAAATGGCTAGGTCTGGCCGCCAGCCCATCAAGGGGGTCACCCAGGAGGGGGTAGCGTAGGACCGTAGGGCCGGAGCGAGGGGGAAACCTCCCCCCATCAAAAGGTCTCATTAGCCATCAATAACAACTCATTTCAATCGCGCATTGTATTTTTCACACGTTGGGTTACCATAAGATTGTACGATGAGTCGGCACACATAATGCGAAATACTGTTCCTATGAGGAAACCATACCTCCACGTTTACGCGTTTGCATCGGCAGTTCTCTCATTTGTCATGCTGACGTGCGGGAACGCAATTGGGCAGGACCTCACTGCTGCCATCACGCTCGACAGGCATTCCTACGCCGCCGGCGACACCGTTGTCGCCGCGCTGCATGTCTCGATCCCGGACAAATACCATTTGTACGGCAATCCGCTCGGCCCGGGGATCGGCAAGCCTTCAAAACTACGCGTGTACTCCGACCCGGGCCTGACCTGGCGCGCACTGCTCAAAACCAAACCCAGGCGGTTCTATCCGGAAATCGGCGACTGGGTTTGGGCGTACGAAAATGACGCGTATTTCTTTCTTGAAGGCGTTATCGACAGCGCGGGTGCCGGCGCGATTGACGGGACGATATTCTTTGACGGCCTTGTGTGCGCGTCGTCGTGCGTACCTGTGAGCACGGAGACCGAATTCAGGATCCAAACGTCCGGCAAGGCGGGCGGCGCTCCATTCGATACCGCGCCGTATCTGCGCGCACTGCTCTCAGACGCCGAACCCATGGATTTCCAGGTGCTCGCGGCGCGGCTTTCCGCCGCTGCTCCGCCGGGCCAGCTTTCCTTTTCGGCCTTGCAGGAGGTTCCGGAAGAGAAACCCCGTGCATGGGAATACGAACCGGTCGAAAAGAAAATCTCCATGAATTTTCTTCTTGCGATCATCTTCGGATTCCTTGCGGGAATCATTCTTAACGTGATGCCGTGCGTGCTGCCGGTCCTCGGGATAAAAATATTATCGCTGGCAAAGGCCGGCGGCGCTTCCCGCCGGACGGTGCTGGCGCGCAGCCTCGTTTTTTCCAGCGGTATCATGACCGTGTTCATGGCGCTGGCGGCTTTCGCCTCGTTTGCCCAGCTTTCGTGGGGGCAGCAGTTCCAGAGCCCGTGGTTTCTCGTTTCCCTCATTGTGCTCACCGTTGTGTTTGCTCTCGGGCTTTTCGACGTGTATGTGCTAGTAGTGCCGCCCAACATCTCCATCCTCGAACGGAAAAGCGGAAAGGGATTCCTGGGCGAGTATCTGCGGGGCATGTTCGCAACGCTGCTTGCCACCCCGTGCAGCGGGCCGTTTCTCGGCGGCACCCTCGCCTGGACGCTCACCCAGTCCACCATCACCATCTTCCTCGTGTTCGCGTCCATAGGGGCGGGCATGGCGTTTCCGTACGTGCTTTTTTCGTTCAGCAAGACGCTGGTAAGACTCATCCCGAAACCGGGCAAATGGATGGAGGACTTCAAACACCTCATGGGGATCCTGCTGCTCGGCGCCGCCGTGTACTTTCTGCTCGGCCTGCCCAAAGACATGGTGGTGAGCGCGGTGGGGTTCAGCGTGGCGATCGCGTTCGCCGTGGTGTTTTTCTTCCGCTATGCGCCATGGAATT
>DATFYJ010000158.1:0-3484 GCA_035315105.1 Chitinivibrionales bacterium | reverse complement strand
GCATTATAGTTCACCGAATCCTCCGGCGCACTCCCCAGAACGGTGAATAATCCAAAGCTGCTGCCCCAGTTCGGATTGATCGGAAGAGTGAGGTCCAAACCGCCCTTAATACCGAAAGCGGCACCGAAAACATCGGGATGCGTGATGGCATTGTGCAGGGCGCCGAAACCGCCCATGCTCCAGCCGGCTACGCCGGTGCTGAACCGGCCCGGAAGCGTAGCATATAATGAATCGATTCTCGGCTTAAGTTCTTCCACCAAAAACCGGGAATACGCATAATTGGGATTTAGGGGACTGTCGAGCCACCAACTGTACCGGTTGTTGTCGGAAGGCGCGACCGCGATGAAGTGCGCGCTGTCGATGAGAGAATCCATGTGGCCAAAATTGCTATCGAGCCAGGTGAGATCGTTGCAACCGGCGCAGTGCAGCAGGTAAAGAACCGGGAAGCGTTTACCCTGCGCAGTGTCCTGCGCGTAGGAATCGGGAAAAATGACCACATAGGGGACGCCCGTGCCCAGGAGCGGGCTGTTATACGATGATAAAAAATACTGTCCCGCGTTCAGGGCCGACACCTGCATCAGGAGCGCAACGGCCAGGCGTTTAATCATAATGCTTGTCCTGAAAGGCTATCCCGAACTGCACGTTGCATTTTATCTATTAGTTTTCTTGAGAAAACTCATTTGCCATTTGAATCGCCGCCGCACTCAAATTGTCGACTTTGCCTACGACCTGTTTTGAAACATTCGATACTATTTCCCCGGTTTGGACATTCACCATTCGAACACTGATAAACCAGCTTTCACCGAGTTTTCCGATGCTGCCGATAAACATTTTGTCAATGCTCAGCAACCGTCCTATTTCCACCGCGCATTCGGTCGAGTTGCACGCTCCGCTGCTTTGAAATCCCTGTTCACCCAGTATCTTGTTCATTTGAGACCGTTCCATGACCCTGTATTTCCCCGCTGCCTGTAATTGATTTGTGAAAATGTCCGTAATCACCATCGAAACGCCGCTGTCGATGCCGGTACATTCAAACCGCATGACTGCCGCAAAGCCTGCGGTACCGGGTTTCTTCGTCGAAAGTGATTTTGATACGGGAATTATTTTCGACGCGGTATCGGGATTTCCGACAATTTTGCCTGCGTTATTTGAACAGGCATAGGCCTGTCCCGAAACCGAGGCGCCAAAAACACCTGTCTTCATATCCAACCACAAGACATGCGTTGCGCCTTTGGCCCTGGCGTGTTGTAACGCTCTCTTCTTGGCTACATCCAAACTCAATTCCTGGCCCGTCAATCCGCCCCAATGGGACTTCCCGATAACAAGGCCCAATTTCTTGCATCCCTGCACCTCGGTTTCATCGGTGATTTCCAGGATTTTATGACCGGAAAGAGTTGATGCGCAGCCGAGGATGGAACCGGATAGAACTACAAAAAGCATGAAAACCAAAATATGATGGACGAGGAACTTCATTATTGCTCCTGAAAGAAGACAACGCTGCGCTAAGTTGCCGGACTACGACCGCATTTTTCTTTCCATCAAAGGTTTAGTGGTAGATATACAGTAATATAATCATGTCTTGCGGGAAAAAGTTAGTACGGATTAAATTTTCCCCCTTTCCAAGGGGGTGGCGGCGCTTTGGCCGCCGGGGGTTGTTACAATAAGCATTTTGTCATTTCATTCCTTAATGGTAAGGTTGTAGCGCTTCGCGCCATACATTATGTCTTTTGCCCTTTCCTTGGCGGGTCTTAGGGGCGGCCAGCCCCTACCAACTCTTGAATTTCATTTATCTTTTCGTTTTCGCTAATGGATTGTGTAATTCTGCCCGATTTACGCACTTTTTCCCCCATGCAATTTCAAAGTATTGTATTTTCATCAACAGACAAATCCGTTTATTTCTTTGTAAACTCTCGAAAATTTGCAGGGAGTCCGCGACATTGATCTTTACCACCCTTCTCAACCCGGCCTTCGACGTTGTCTACGATGTTGCGGAGCTCAGGCCGGGCGCCACCGTGACGGACGCGGCGTCGAGCATTTATCCGGCGGGCAAGGGCATCAATGTGGCGACCGTGGTAAAGACACTCGGCGAGGACGTGACCGTTGCCGGCATCGTTCCCGAATACAGCATACGGCAATTCACCGATTACCTGAAGGGCCTCGGCATAGGGGCGCGTTTCTTTTCCGTAAAGGGAAGCGCGCGGGTGAACGCGACCATTCTGGAGAGCGCTTCGGGCGAAACCACGCACATCAGCGCAGCGGGCAGGCCGCTTTCCTTGCGCGGCCAGGACGAGGCACTGCATTTTATCCGCTCGCACATGGCCGCGGGCGACGTGTGGGCATTCTGCGGCAGCCTGCCGCACGGGTTCGAGACGGATGCGTTTCGCAGGCTCGTCCGTTTCTGCAGGGAAAAGGGCGCTTCGACGGTCCTTGACGGCAGGGGAGAGGCGCTTAAGGTGGGCGCGCGCGCAAAGCCCATGATGGTGAAGCCGAACCAAAGCGAGCTCGAACAGTTCTTCGGCGAGCAGATCCAGGGCGTGCACCACATCGCGCTCAAGGGGAAGAGGCTGGTGGACATGGGCGTGGAATATGTGTTTGTCACCCTCGGTTCCGACGGCATGATAGCGATCCACGAAAACGACTGCCTGCTGTGCGGCGCTCCGTCGGTGAAGTCCGTGGACACCGTGGGATGCGGGGACGCGCTGCTCGGCGGCCTGCTCGTGGGATACGCACGGAAATTTTCTTTTTCGGAAATGTGCCGCATGGCAGTCGCCTGCGGCGCGTCAAAGGCGATGCATCGCGGGCCTGGCTGCGTAACGCGCGATGAGGTATGGCAACTCATGGAGGAAGTGAAGGTGAAAGCAATATGAAAGGCTACAACGAAACGAAGCGTATTCTGGTCACCGGCGGCGCCGGGTTTCTCGGATCGCACCTGTGCGACAGGCTCGTGAAGGAGGGCAACGACGTGGTGTGCCTCGACAACTACTTTACGGGGCGCAAAAAGAACATCGAGCACCTGATGGACTGCCATAACTTCGAGCTCATACGGCACGACGTCACCGTCCCGCTGTTTCTGGAGGTCGACCAGATTTACAATCTGGCATGCCCCGCGTCGCCCATCCACTACCAGTACAATCCGGTCAAGACGATCAAGACCAGCGTGCTCGGCGCCATCAACACGCTGGGTCTTGCCAAACGCGTGCGGGCGCGCATCCTGCAGGCGTCGACGTCGGAAGTGTACGGCGACCCCGATGTGCATCCCCAGCGCGAGGACTACTGGGGGCATGTGAACCCGGTGGGCATCCGATCGTGCTACGACGAGGGCAAGCGCGTTGCCGAGACACTGTTCTTCGATTACTACCGCCAGAACAAGGTTGACATCCGCGTGATGCGCATCTTCAACACCTACGGTCCGCGCATGCACCCCAACGACGGCAGGGTGGTCTCCAACTTTATCGTACAGGCGCTGCGGGGCAAGGACCTCACG
>DATFYJ010000157.1:0-3766 GCA_035315105.1 Chitinivibrionales bacterium | reverse complement strand
AGGGCAGGATGTGCCTCATGGACAAAATCAACGCCTGCTACGCAAAACTCGGGGATTTCGAGAAGGCGTCCGAGGCGCTCGAGGATCGGTATCAGAAGGCCCAGACCGCGCAGGACAAGGGACAGCTTTTGTGGGAAATGGCCACCATGCGGGCAAACTGCCTCCGCGACTACCAGGGAGCAGAAATGGCGCTTGTGGAATTTCTCATCCTGCAGCCCAACGCCATCTGGGCGCACAGCGCCTACGGCAAGCTCGCCGAAATCCAGTACTATCTTAACAAGTACGATGTTGCGGCGGCAACGTACGAACGCCAGATCGCCACGTTCCCGGACGACCCGGACATCGACAAGTCGATGTTCAACCTCGCCTGCATCCTTGCCGGCGACCTTAACAATTGCGATAAAGCGGCGTGCTGGTACTCGCGGCTCATTGACTCCTTCCACGCCAGCAAGTACCGCGCGGCCGCTTTCTTCCGCCGCGGTGAATGCGAAATGCAGATGGGGAAAACGGCGGAGGCAAGGAAGGATTTCAACGCCTGCCTCACCGCAGCGCCGGAAGGGGCATGGCGGGAGATGTGCCTCACCAATATCGGCAAGCTCAAGGCAATGCAGTAGTTGTTCGACAGCCTGCTCTGGAAGAAGAAAAGGGATGCAGGATGCATCCCTTTTTCGTTTGATTATGCAAGAACTACAGTATTCTTCTCCTTCGTTGACAGAATCCGCTTTCCGATCATTTCCCCTATCTTTTCCATCGTGCCAATGCAAAAGAAATTGATGTGCGTGACGTCAATGAGATACCACCATGAATGCATATCGGGAATATCATCATAGAGCTGTGTGTGGATATACACATACCCTTCCGGTTTGACAAGGCGAGAGATCAGTCCAAGCTCCCGTGGTAGATCCCTCACATGCTCGATTGTTTCGCACAGAACAACGATATCGAAGTTTCCCGTCGCTGCTGAGACATCAAACCCATACAAAGGATCATGGGGGACACTTACAGCTCCCCTTTTGTTAAGAATGTCCGAAAGCACATGCTCCGGTCCGCTCCCGAAATCCAGAATGCGCGGTGATGCAGCCGGCAGCGTGAGAATATCAGCGGCAATGTCTGAGAGATAGGCAACATAATTCTTGTCGCTTGCGGTGTTGGTATGCTTCGCATATCGCAACTTCTCTTCTGCCGGCGACACATGAAACCCTTCAGGCACAAAGACAAGCCCGCAGGATTCGCACTGCAGGTACGGTCTAACCTTGTCCCGATGGAGTTCACTGCATCGAGGCGACCCGCACAACCTGCATACGGCGCTGATATCGGAGAAGTTCTCATCCATCACATTCTTTGTCCCGCGCCGTGTTCCTCCCGCTCAAGCCATTTTGCCACGCTGCGCCAGAGTTTTTCCGGATCGTCCGCTGCAGCGGCAATCGCATTTGTGAACTCCTCCTGCGAGACCCTCGGACTGCACACCGCCGTGATGCACAGGCCCGCCCGTCCCATGTCCCTTCGCAGATCGGCCCACGAGTACCCTTCTTTGAACAGATGCGACGCAAACCCCGGAAGTCCCACAACGGTCTCGGCAAGAACGGGCTGCATGCCGGGCGTGATCTGCGGAGGCACCGCGGCGGCCACAACCGGCTTGAAGAACAGGAGCGTATCCGACAGTATCTGGCCGGCCGTTAACGATTTCTCCTGCAGCGCGTTCTCGTGCTTGACGCATGCGGTAAAGCTCCTGCGGATGTCCTCAAGGAGGGGATTTTCGGCAAGGAGGCGGCTTACGTCGAACACATGCTTCAGCCGCTGCGATTCCTTCCCCTTGCCCACCGGAATCCCGAGCGTTTCCGGCCCGAGCGTGAGGAGCTTGTCGCCGATGATGCTCGCCGCAAGCGGCACTTCGGCCGTCACCGTGCTTTCGTACAGCTCGCCGCACACGACGGGCGTTCTCCTGGTTGCGTAGGGGCTTTGCGTGAGCTGCGCGTCGAGCATGACAAACGCCTCCTCGTCCTTGACGTACAGCGACTTGTAAAACAGATAAAAGCTGGCAAGCGGCAGCCACGGCTTTGTCTTGTGCTGGCGTTTTGTCCACCTGACGAACACCCTGCAGTCGCGCACAATTTTATCAAGCGCAGCCTCGATGGCCGCAGGGGTCTCGTCGGTCGCGATGTCGACGTCTATGGAGAACCGCATCGGCTCACCGAGCACCAGGAGCAGGGAATTTCCCCCCTTGAACTGGAACGAAAGGCCGGCATCCGAAAGTTCAGCCACGAGTTCGAGGCAGTGGATTGCCTGCTCGGCAAGCGCGGGGGATGCGGCAAGGGCATGCGATTCGATATGTTCCTTTGTAAAGAAAACCGGGGAAGCGGCGGGCATCGGTTTTTTTCTCCTTTCAAAGTGGTCAAGGACTTCAGTCATATGATACAATGTCATGACCGGCATCGAAAAGGCATTTGTGGGACAAATGCCTGCAGGATTTGTTGGCCCATCATCCTTGTTCAGGAGCGGTTCGTTTTTTCGCCCCGGCCCACCGCACGGATGTAGTTTGTTGACATACGAAATCCGTGCAACGCACGGAATATCACAGCCGACAAGCCTCGGTCATTCTCATCATGCCGACTTCCATCATCCAGCTTTTCTTAGTCATTGCTCTGCTCGTCCTTACCGCGCTCTTCCTGCTCCGTCAATACCTCCCGTGGTTCCGGTACGCGCGTGCATGCAAAAAATGGCCGCACGTGACCGGAAAAATTACCGTTGCTCCTGACTTGGAAGATTCAGACAGTTCTTTCTCACGCCCCGGGCTTGGAAGGGGTATTCCGGAAATACGGTATTCATACCTTGTTGACGGAAAGGAACACGAGGGAAACAACGTCAGCTTCGACCCGGAAATAAGAAGAAACGCCGCTCTGCTGCGGAGGATCTCAGAGCATTATGAGGCCGGCCAAGAGGTGGCCGTGTACTATGATCCGAAGAACCCCGGCGTGTCGGTGCTCAAACCATGACCATATTAATATGAAGAGAGAAGCGGTGACCAGCGATGTCAGGCGCACCGGCTATTTCGGCTTTGGCTTTTCGTCAAACTTCTGGTTTGCCTCGGGCTTTTGCTTCTCGACGGGCTTCTGATTCTGATCGGGCTTCTGCTTGAGGAGCTCAGTCTCCTCGCGAACCTTGCGGATCTGCTCGACGAGATCATCGGCATTCACCTTCAGCCTCTGAACTTCAAGCTGTTCCTTCTTAATGTCGGAGGTAATAAGTTCCGACTTCTTCTGATACTCCAGAATGGCGTTCATTACGTCCTTGCTGTTCCTGTACTTAACGGATGCGGGTGCTTTCTTTCGGGCCGCAGCAGGCGCTCCTTTCTTATTAAAAGCAGTTTGCGCGGCAGATTCCATTTTCACGCCGGTGTCTTTGACCCCAGCGCCCGACGGCTGCGCCGCAGCTTCCGACGCCGTCGTTTTCCCGGAGGGCGCCTGCTGCGCGGCGGCAGCGGCCTTTTCCTGCTTTTGGGAAACGACGGGCGCAACAGCTCCCTTGTGCCGGCTTGTGTCCTTGGCCGCGGGAGCGACAACAGACCCTTTGTGCTGGCCGGTGTCCTTTACGGCGGGCGCGGCAGGAACTTCGGCTGCGGCCTCCTGTTTCAGAGGATACTTTCCGGACGGCTTGAAATGCTGCGTCGTGTCAAGCAGCGCCGAAAAAACAACAGCCATACCCTTGAAGGTGGAGGCGGTGTTTACCACGTGAAGGCTTATGTCGTTGTCTCCGCCCTTGACAAGCG
>DATFYJ010000156.1:0-12034 GCA_035315105.1 Chitinivibrionales bacterium | reverse complement strand
TTCTTCTTCGCGCCTTCATCCTTTACATAAAGCATCTTGCTCTCGAAGATCCCCTTGACGTTGAACAACATTTTCACGAGCTCGTTTGCGAATTTGTTGCCCACGGGCTTCAGGTGCCGCAGGTCCGCCTCGTATTTCTTTTCGACAAGCGCGTTCCCCGATTTGGCATCGCGCAAAAAGCAGTCCACGCGGACATACTGCTGGCCGAACGTCTCGTAACCGCCGTCGACGTAGACCGGAATATTCTTTTCCGCAAACATCGCGCTGTCGACCTTCAGAACACGGTGCACGGTGAACCTGCCGGAGAATTCAAGGTCGTTTGCAAGTATCTTCCATGGCTCGTCCTTCGATATGCGGGCATCGCCGGCGGGTTTGAAGGGAAGAATGGCGATGGAAATGCTGTCGAGGTTGCCAGCGTACGATTCGAGGGTGATACGCTCGGAGAACGCGCATGTTGAAAGACATGCGCTCACCATCACTGCCGTCCTCAGAAGTTTCATTGACACTTGCAGGCACCTTTCCCGGTTACTGTTTGACATAGTGCAGCACGTACTTGATGTCGAGCCTGTCTCCCTGAAAGCCCACGGGCAGCTTGCCGAAGGGCGCCGCCGCCTTCACGGCCTTAGCGGCCAGGTTGTCGAGGGTGGAACTGCCCGACGACCCGGTAATTGACACCCCGGAAATCTCGCCCGATGATAAAATGGTAAACTGCACTGTCGCAGCCGCATCCTTGCGGTCGGTGAGCCCCATGGGCGGCTTCCAGTTCTCCTCGACCTTCGATATCACGCTGTTGAGGTACCACGCGTACTTGAACGACTGTCCGGCCGATATGTCCGACACCGACGCCGGAATCGCGTCAAGCAACTCATTCAGGTCGTCCTTTTTTTCCTCCGGCTTGTCCTCGGTTTTCGCCGCGCTTCTCGCCCGTTTCTTGGCCGGGACCGGCGTTGTCGCCTTGGGCTTGTTCTGCGCCGCCCGCTTCACCGCCTGAACGACCTGCACCGGCATGTTTACAAGGGTGAATGTCTTGGGACGCTCGTAGACCGTGGAACGGTAGAGCAGCCGTGCGGCAAGCGGGATGCCCGCGAAGATCATTATATGCAGCACAAGCGAGGCGACCACGACCGGCGCAAAAGATCCGCCGAGCGGCGCCACTGCCTGAGGCCGGCCGGGTGCTGCGGCAGACAGGGCCGTCACGACCCACCAGCTCCCTCTTTGACCGGCAGCGTGAGGAACCCGAGCTTGACCACCCCGGCGTTCTGGATGTCGGCTATCACGCGGATCACCAGGCCGTAGGGAACTTTCTTATCGGCGTTGATGAACACCGGCGTCTTGATGCGGCCGCGGAACACTTCCCGGAAGCGCTTCTTGAAATCGCCCAGATTGATGCGCTCCTGGTCAATGAATATTTCGCTGCGGCCGTTGATCGACACCTGGATGTAGTCGTTCACCTCAACGTTTTCCGCCTCGGCCTTGGGAAGGTCGACCTGCACGCCCTGCGTCATCATGGGAGCGGTGATCATAAAAATGATAAGCAGCGTGAACACCACGTCCACGAGGTTGGTGATGTTCAGGTCGGCGATGGCCTTCAGCCTTTTCCGTGACTTCATACGGCCTTTGCGCCCTTGTTGTCGCGAAAGAGGACGTCCAGTATTTCGCGCTTCACATGCGAGAACAGAAGGTTCTTGAATTCATCGAGTTCGTTTTCGATCCGGTCCGCGCGATGCACGAAATAATTATAAAAAAGAACGGCCGGGATGGCCACCGCGAGGCCCACGAGCGTCACGACCAGAGCCTCGGCAATGCCGGGCGCCACCACCGGAAGGCTCGCCGACCCCTGGTTGCCTATCTCATAGAACGAGTCCATGATCCCCCACACCGTGCCGAGGAGGCCGAGAAACGGGCAGACCGAGGCGGATATCGCAAGCATGATAAGCCCGCTGTCCAGTTTCCTCGATATCTCGGAGAACGCCGAATCGATCCGCTCCAGTGCGATGGCGAACTGGTTCTGGATAAAGAACGCCGCGTCCCGTATCCCGGCGTGCGCGGTTGCGTCATCGAGGATGCGTTTAAACTCGCTCACCCCCTTGAGCCCGAGCGCGCCCATGGGGGAAGCGAGGAGCGTCGCATCCACCTTTTCTATTTCGACAAGCGCCTTCATGGAGCGATATTTTCGCAGGAAAAGCCTGTTGCGCTTCGACGCCCTGCCCACGTAGTAAAACCGGTTGAAGATCACCGCCCAAGTGACCACGGAGAAAATTCCGAGGAGAACGAGAATGCACCGCGCCACCCATCCGGAGCGCAGTATCATTTCGAGAATTGGAATGTTCATGCATTTTCCTTTCGGCGGAATAGGAGCAATGACAGGGCGACGGTAACGGATAAAATATAGTTCTGTGACGTGGTTTTCCAAAACAGGACTTGATACTACAATACTTAAATTAATAATCGTGAAAAGAGTTGGGCGTTCCCCCTTGTAGGGACACGGCATGCCGTGTCCCTACAAGGGGTCGGCCGTCTTTCCGGTCTCGGCCTGCGGCCTCGGGCCGCCACGGCCCCATTCCTTTTGTAGAGACGCCATGCCATGGCGTCTCTACAAAAGGCGGGTCCGGGCGGCATCCCGCTTTGGCGGGACCTCCAGTCCTGCCTAACGCCGGGCAGAAGAAGCATTGCCGTTTTTGTCTTGGTCCGCCTCAGCGCAGCTCACGCATATCATCTGTCAACCACTTCTTTATATCTGTGAGTGATCGTTCACACAGCCGCATATGTCTCTCCTGTTTTCTTGCTTTTCGCCCAGCAGGTTCCAGCGGCGGCAGCAGACCGAAATGAAAACTACTTGGCGAAAACGGCCTTACCGTTGATCCAGTCACATGGCGGAGCAACCCGCCGAGCGCCGTGGTTTCCGGCGGCAGGTCAATTGACCTTCCGGAAACCGCCGCTGCCGCAAACAGCGCTGCCAGCATGCCCGTTGCAATGCTCTCCATATAACCTTCGCTGCCGCACAATTGGCCTCCAAGAAAAATGGACGGCATTTTCTTAAGCGAAAGATTTGGGTTCAGCAATTCCGGCGAATCAACATAGGTGTTGCGGTGGCAGGAGCCCCAGCGGAGGAACTCCGCGTGTTCGAGGCCCGGGATCATCCTGAATATGCGCTGCTGTTCGCCCTGCCTGAGCCGCGACTGGCAGGCGACAAGGCCGAAGCTCGCGCCGGCCGCGTCCTCGCGCCTCAGTTGGCACACGGCAAACGGCCGCTTCCCTGTTTTGGGATCGTCGATTCCCACGGGCTTGAGCGGGCCGTATGCCATCGCCAGGCGTCCACGCTTTGCCACGATGTCAAGAGGCAGGCATGCCTCAAAATACTTCTCCTCCTCAAACGGATGCTTTGCCGCCGTTTCGGCGGTAGCTATCGCCCCAAGGAAAGCGTCGTATTCCTCTTCCGTAAACGGGCAGTTGCAGTAGTCTTTTTCCGAGGGCCGCCACCGCGACCCGAAAAACGCCTTCGACAGGTCGACGGATTCCGCGGCGACAATGGGCGCGATGGCGTCGTAGAAATGGAGGGATTCGCGCGAGACCGCGGCGGTCAGCCACGAAACAATGGCCTCGGACGACAGAGGGCCCGTGGCGATGATGACAGCGTCATGGCGCTGCGGCGGCTCCGCGATTTCACGCATTTCAAGCGTGATGCCGGATGCGCCGCGTAGTTCGGACAGAACAGCGGCCGAAAATGCCTTTCTGTCGACCGCAAGGGCCTTGCCCGCGGGTATCGCACATTTCTTCGCGCACGAAAGGAGCGGGCTTGACAGCAGCGAAAGCTCCTCCTTGAGCAGAGCCTGCGCGCCGGGGAGTTCTGTTGACTTAAGCGAATTCGAGCAAACGAGCTCGGCGGGAAGGCCGGTGGTGTGCGCTGGCGTCATGTTTGCGGGCCGCATCTCGTACAGGGTGATTGCAATGCCCCGCCTTGCAAGCGCGAGCGCGGCTTCACATCCGGCAAGGCCGGCGCCGATTATGCCGATGGAAGACATCTGATGAACCCGTGGGACCTGAGGCCGGAGCCGCGCTCAGGGCGTTTCGACGGCGCTCGGTTCGATGATGGGATACTCGGTCCTGCATTGCGGGCAACGGTGATACGCGCCCTTGCGCTTGGTGTCCTTGTACACGAGGATGCCGAACCCGCAGTGCGGGCATTTCTTGGCGACCGGCCTGTCCCATGTCGCAAAGGTGCATTTCGGGTAGGTGTTGCACCCGAAAAACAGACGGCCGCGCTTGGTTTTCCGCTCAATGAGCTGGCCCGTGCATCCCTCGCGCGGACACGCGACGCCGGTCGAGATCGACTTGGTGTTCCTGCAATCCGGGTACCGCGAGCAGCCGAGAAACCGGTTGCCGTTGATGTTGAGCACCACCATGGGCGCACCGCACTTGTCGCATTTCTCTCCGGATTGCTGCGGAGCGACTTTCTCGAAGGGCTCGGTGTAACGGCATGCGGGGAACCCCTGGCATGCGAGAAACTTGCCGTTTTTGCTCCACTTGACCACCAGCGGAAACTTCCCGCACTCGGGGCAGGTACGGCCTGTGATGGTCTGGTTGGCCGCCTTGAGGTCCCGGATGTTGGCCTTGACGCCCTCCAACCGCCGTGAAAACGGACCGTAAAAGTCCTTGAGGACCGATACCCAGTCGGCCTCTCCCACTTCCACTTTGTCCAGTGAGTTTTCCATGGTGGCGGTAAACCCGACGTCGAACACGTCGGCAAACTGCTTCACCAGGATGTCCTTCACCATGTAGCCCACCTCGGTGGGAATGAACCGCTTGTTGTCGACGCCCACGTATTTCCGGCGTTTGAGCGTGTCGATGATCTGTGCGTAGGTGCTGGGCCTGCCGATGCCCTTGTCCTCGAGCTCCCGCACGAGTGCGGCCTCGGAATACCGCGGCGGCGGCTGGGTGAAATGCTGTTTGTCGGACAATTTCTGAAGCGCTACCGTCGCGTTCACCTCCACCTCGGGAAGCCGTACGTTCTCGTCTTCCCCGTTTTCAGCGACGATCTCTTCGGTCGTTTCCTCGTACAGTGCGAGAAACCCATCGAATTTCTGGATGGAACCCGTGGCGCGGAACGTGCATCCGGCCGACGCCAGGTCGATGCGGGTCGAATCGTACAGTGCGTTTTCCATCTGTGAAGCGAGAAACCGTTTCCATATCAGCTCGTAGAGCCTCTGCTGGTCTTTGCTCAGATAAGCGTGAACCTTGTCGGGTGAGAATTCCAGCGACACCTGGGAAGGACGGATGGCCTCGTGCGCGTCCTGCGCGTTTTTACTGCGTGCATACACCCTCGGTTCCTGTGGAAGGTATTTGTTGCCGTACTGCGACGCTATGAACTTGCGCGCACCCGTCAACGCCTCTTGCGCGATGCGCGTGGAGTCGGTGCGCATATAGGTGATGAGACCCATGCTGCCGAGATTTCCCAGTTCGAGGCCTTCGTAGAGCTGCTGGGCTATTATCATGGTCTTTGTCGCGGAGAAATTGAGCTTGCGCGCCGCTTCCTGCTGGAGCGTGCTGGTGATGAACGGTGCATAGGGCCTTCGCGATTTTTCCACACGCTGCACATCGATGACGGTGAACGGCTTGTTGTTGACCCGCTCAATCACGGTTTGGGCCGCAGCGGCATTCGGCAAGACCTCGCAGGCTTGCTCTACGGTCTGCACCTTTGCACCGTCAACCGATAGGAGTTTCGCCCAAAACTCAATGCCGTTGTACTGGTGCTGGGAATGGATCGACCAGTATTCCCTCTTGACAAATGCTTTGATTTCGTCCTCGCGCTCGCAGATGAGCCGCAGGGCCACCGATTGCACGCGGCCCGCCGACAGCCCCCGGAACACGGTGCGCCAGAGAATGGGCGATATCTGGTACCCAACGATCCGGTCGAGGATCCTCCTCGCCTGCTGCGCGTTCACCTTGTTCATGTCGATCTCGCCCGGATGGGCAATGGCGTACAGCACCGCGGGTTTGGTTATTTCGTTGAACTGCACGCGCTTGATGTTCGCATTCGCCTTGGAAATGTTCTGGGCCACGTGCCAGGCAATGGCCTCCCCTTCGCGGTCCGGGTCGGGCGCGAGATACACGATGTCCGCATGCGCCGCATCGTCCTTGAGCACCTTGAGGATGCGATTTTTCCCTTTCGCAACCGTGTATTTCGGCTTGAAATCGTGCTCGATGTCGACGCCGAATTCCTTGCCCGGCAAATCGATGATGTGGCCCATGGTGGCCCTCACCGAATAGTTCTTGCCCAGATACTTGGAGATGGTCTTGCACTTTGCGGGCGATTCGACGATAACCAGATGTTTCGGCATAGCGGACATGATTCCTTGTCTAATGCGTAAAGGACACCGCGTCGGTCAATGACAAATCACCGGCGCGACAAACGGCCTTTAATATACATCGGCACGGCCTAGTGGCGGAAATGGCGCGTGCCCGTGAACACCATCGCGATGCCGTACTTGTTGCATGCGTCAATCACTTCAGCGTCGCGTTTGGAGCCGCCCGGCTCGACAATATACCGGATGCCCGCCTTGTGCGCCTCCTCGATGTTGTCGGCAAACGGAAAGAACGCGTCGGACGCCAGCACAAGCTCCGAGAACTCTTCGGAGAAATCCGGTCCCCCGGCCTTCTTCTCCGCCGTGAAGTTTTCCCTGGCCTTGGTGATGGAAAGCTTGCGGAGAGAGTCCACCCTGTTGGGCTGGCCGGCTCCCATGCCCACCACGCGGAAATTTCCCGGCGCGTATTCCTGCGCAAGCACGATGGCGTTGGATTTGGTGTGTTTGGCCGCCGCCCACGCAAAACGCGCAAGCGGCGCCTTATTTTCCGGAAACTGCGCCGTGGTGACCGTTTCCCATTTTTCGCATTCCACCACGTCGCGGTCCTGCCTGAGCATGGCGCCGACCACGTGTTTGTAAACGAAACGCTCTTCCTTCTTCCGGTTCAGATCGCCTGTTTTGAGAATCCGCAGCTGCGAGCTTTTGTCCTTCAGATACTGCAGCGCATCCGGTACAAAGTCCGGGGCGATCAGGATCTCCACGAACCTTCGGCCGAGCACCTGCGCGGCATTCAGATCAACGGGCCTTGTCACCGCGATCACGCTGCCGTACGCCGACACCGGGTCTCCCGACCATGCTGCCTCGAGCGCCTCGGCAAGCGATTTCCCGGTTGCAAACCCGCACGGGTTGGTGTGCTTGATCACGGCCGCGCCGGGCGCAGACGCGAGTTCCTTTGCCGCCTCTATCGCCGCGTCGCCGTCCACGATATTGTTGTAGGATAATTCCTTTCCGTGAAGCTGCTCCGCGGTCCCCATGCACGGCTCGGTGCATTCCTTCGATTTAAAGAACATCGCCGACTGGTGCGGGTTCTCGCCGTAGCGCAGTTCCACGCCGCTGCGGAAGCAGAGCCTGAGCACTTCCTCGTTGAGATATCGGCGCGAAAAGAAAACGTTGATCGCTCCGTCGTATTCCGCGGTGTGGCCGAACGCCTTGACGGCAAGGGATTTTCTCATGTCAAGGGGCACCCCGCCGTTTTTTACGGTTTGGGCGACAGCGGCGTAGTCGGCGGGGTCGACTACCACCGTTACATACGCATGGTTCTTCGCCGCGCTTCGGATCATGGCCGGCCCGCCTATATCGATGTTCTCGATCGCCTCCTCTGCGGTTACGCCCGGCTTTTCTATGGTGACCCGGAACGGATACAGGTTCACCACCACCAGATCTATGGGCACAATGCCGTTCTTCTGCATCTGCTCCAGGTGCGAGGGATTGTCGCGCACCCCGAGAATCCCGCCATGGACCTTGGGGTGAAGCGTCTTCACGCGTCCATCCATGATTTCAGGGAACCCGGTGAGAGAATCGACCGTGCGTACCGGCACCTTGTTTTCGGAGAGAAGGCGGCTTGTGCCTCCGGTGGACACGATCTCGACCCCGCATTCTGCGAGGGCCCGTGCGAAGTCCACGATACCGGCCTTGTCGGACACGCTCACAAGGGCCCTGGTGATCTTTATCGCGTCACTCATGTGCCTCCGGGTGCAAAGGTTTCATTTTGGAAACCATAGAATATGCTTGATTGGCGGGGGAAATGCAAAAAAGTGTGTTAAGTGTGTTGAGAGTAAGAGTATTTGGTGGGGGAAGGCTCCCCCTCGCTCCTGCCTTTGCTTTGCAAAGTCCTACGCTACCCCCTCCTGGGTGCACCCCGAGTGGAAGCAGTTGCAGAACCAGTCACCTGTGTGGGGGCACCCACGGAGAGTAGTTGATAGGTTGAGAAGTTGAGGAGTTGAGTAGTTCAAGAAAAGGGTCGGGCAATCTGCATAGAGACTTCGGCTGGCGCAAAGATGTAACTTGACCAAATGGACTTCCGATACCGCGCGTTAGGGTCGACTGGAGGTCCCGCCAAAGCGGGATGCCGCCCGGACCCGGCCCTGTGGGCTATAGGGCCGTGGCGGCCCGAGGCCAAAGGCCGAGACCGGAAGGAGAACCGACCCCAGATAGAAGCGCATTGCAATGCGCTTCTATCTGGGGGAACGCCAAAGTCTTCTTTCAGAAACCCCATGCGCCGCCCTACACTCTTCCTAGTCTTTTCATAAACGGCCCGATGTCCGACGCCTCCTGCGGCCCCACGAGCACTTCCCATCCCGGCATGCTTTCCTCAAGCTCGCCGGAAATGGACGCCACGTACCCGGGGATGATGACCTTGCGCGACGTGTACTGTTTGTCCACGTCCTTGCTCTTCAGGAAAGCGCCGATTTTTTCCCCATTGAACTTTCGTGCGGCCCATGCGGTGAGCACACTCATGCCTTCCGCATCGACCACGGCGAGTTGGACCGGCACGCCCGCATTTTCGAGCTCGCCGCTTACGATAAAATAGGTAAGCGAGAAATTCGTGGTGACGGCAAGCGGCGCGTCCGGCCCGGCGTCTCCGATTTTGTAAATGCCGGCCTCGACCTGGATGGGCTTCTGCGGATCGGTGTAGATGTTCTGGCGCAGCATGAGCAGCGGCAGCATGGACTCTTTGTCGGCCCTGTCGATTACTACAATGGACGCATACTTGCAGATGGCGCTCGATACATCGGCCACCATCTCGGCTGCGCTCGGCCTGCCGGTGACGAAATTGACAATCGGATACCCCATCTGCTTCACCGACGACATGATCGCGGCTTTGCGCACCACCGTGTTGTTCTGGACCATGGCCGCGGCATTATCGGTAGGAATATCGATTACAACGTCGCGATGGCCTTTGTCGGCAAGGATTTGGGTGAGTTCGAACGCCTCATCGACGCTCTTCCCACTCACGCACACCGGCAGTTTCGCCTTTGCTAAAAATGCCGCGATTTCGTCCGCATTGTCCTTGTTGACGGCATGAAGCAGCGGCATACGGTCGCCAATGGTTTGTGCACATTCGATGAGATTTTTCGAGGAAGTGCTTTGCAGGATCATCGGTCCTTTGAAATGGGCGGCAACCGATTTTGCCGCATCAACGAATTTCCCCGCGTCGCCGCTTGCGTTGTTGACACAGAGCATGTCGACGCGCAGGGTCTCGCCCACGCGTACAATGCAATAGGATTCCATTTCGGAGGCGATCCGGACTATCTCTTCTTTCGGCAGCGCGTCGCTCACCTGAACCGCGACTGCGGTCTGATGGACAAACGTCTTGTCGTGCCTGAACATCACGATTTCGTTACCAAGCGATACGCTTCTCTCCCCTGATCCGATCTTGACAAGCCGGATGGGCGGCTCGCTCGCCGCGCCGATCACCTTCTTTGCCTCGTCGGACGCATAGGGGCACTGTGACAGCTCTGCGTTTTTCTGGGCGAGCTTCATGGCGAACGCCATACACGTCGCCACCCCGCACTCTCCGCAATTTGTCTTCGGGAGGAGTTTGAATATATCCATTCCTGTGAGTTTTTTAGCCATTATTTTTCCTCATTTTAGCAAGCACGCTCTTGACTGTTTTCACCGCTTCAGGATAATACATGATAAGCAGGTTCGCTCCAGCATTTATCAACGCCAAAGCCGCGCTCACTTCCAGATTTGTCCCTCGCTGCGCCGCGTCACCCCACGCGGAAAACTCCGGCCCGCTTGCATTGGCCTCCTTGCACTTTGCAGTCTCGAACCCGATGGCGCACACGAACGGCTGCGACAGCATGTCGTCTCCGCCGAGACCGGCCAGCCTGATGCGCTCCATCACCGAATAGGTGTATTCGAGGCCGTAGCCCAGCGCGCCGGTCATGGGATCGATAACGATTTTGTCCGGCTTGATTCCCATTGTGGTAAGCAGAATGTTGAGTTGTTTTGCCATGTTGACATCGATTGGGGTCTGGGCAACAACGCAGTGGCCATATCCCATGACAGCACCGGCGATGGTCTTGTAGTTGTCGGTCTCGGCCCAGTTAAGCAGCAGGTTCTCGCCCGCGAAATCGGCCGCGATCTTTTTCATCACCTCGTTGCGCTTGTCAAAGTGCGCCGGACCACTCACCACGACGGGCACGCCGACCGCCTTGAGAACCGCGCCAACGGTGTCGGCGGCGTGCTGTGGCGGGCGGTTCCCCTTGTCCGGGTGGCACCCGTCAAGGCGCACGGAGATCGCCCGCGCGCCGAGCGTTTCCACGCAAAGGCGCGCCATGGCGGCCGGGTCGGCAAGCTTTGTTCCGAAATAGTCCCGCAGCGCCTCCGGATATTTTTCCGGCACAACGTCGAACACTTCCATGGCGATTGCAGGCGCGCTGCCCGCCTCGCCTTCCATGTAGCGAAACGGCAGGATAGTTTCCCCGCCGATCACGAGCCTGCTCGTGCGTGTGCCGCTGCCGCCGAGCGTGACCGGAAGAATCCGGCTTGACAGTGATTCCTTCGCATGAGTGAATTTTGAAGGAAGGATGATTTCAGGACCCGATGTGCCCTTTGCGCTCTTGCCCGACGACACTCCGGCGCTCATTGCCTGCAGCTTTGTCGTGGATGCAAGGAGCGCCCTTACCGCGTCTTCGATCCCTGGATCGGAAGTGCCCGCCCGGGCCTTTCGCGACAAATCAGCCACAACGGCCCTGACATAGGTTAGAGATTCGTCAAGCGATGCTCCGATACCGGGAACCGGCGGCACTTCCAGCGGTTCATCAGCAACAATGACCTTCGACGAGGCTATGGGTTTTGCAGCAGGCGCCGGGGCAGGCTTGATCTCCTTTGCAACAGCGCCGCCCTGTGACGTCGCCCTTGTTTCATCGGTCCTCTGTGCCTCAGGACTGGGAGCGGTAATATCCCACATGTCAAGCGCAGGATGTTTCTTTTCCTTCAGAAACGCAAGGATGCTTTTCGTGTCGACGCCCGTTGTTTCGTCGGCCGTTCTGTCGAGCAAATCGGGCCACTGCGTGCGTTTTGCGGCGACTTCAAGGTCTTCCTTCATCTGTTGTTTGAGCGACGACGGCATCCACACGAGCCTGCCGAACCCGCCTTCGGCCGCGAGGAACTTCTTTGACAGAAGAAAACTCTTGCCGCAGCCGATGAACCCCGGCGTCTGCTGTCCACCGCCCACGGTGCCTGCGAGCGTTGAGAACTTCATGCCGAGCGGCGTGTCACCCGTGTATTCGCGGTTGACAACAATAATGCCGTTGAGCTCGGGCACCACGGCGCATATCGCCTCGAAGCACCCGCAGGAGGTCATGGGGTTCTTCATAATCGAATACATGGTGATTTCTTCCACGGCCTTGTTCGAATGCCGGTACACGTAATCGTTGATGTTCTTCCACACGCCGCGCACCGGGTCGAGCAGTTCCCCCTTGGAAAGCGGCTGGTTGGGACCGGTGGGGTCTATTTCATAGGCTGCCTTGCCGTCAAGCCAGTTGTATGCACCGCACAGGCCCAGGCGCTCGGGCGTTATCACGCACACATGGTTGGGCGCGAACGACTGGCACAGGAGACAGCTGTAGAACAGTTCGGCATTTTCGTCGGTCATGGATTCGAGCCGCAAATTCCGCTCGCGGTACACGCGCCGCGCCTCCTTGACAAGCTCATCGACCTTG
>DATFYJ010000155.1:0-4730 GCA_035315105.1 Chitinivibrionales bacterium | reverse complement strand
CCTTGCTCATGCTTTTTTCCAGCCTGTCGCACAAAGCCGCCAGTCCCTGCATCGACAACTGGACCTGGGCTCCCGCCTTCTGGGCAACCTTGACGGTAAGGAGCGCCTGCTCCCCCTGATAGAGGTTTCTCTTCGACACCGCGAGAACAACGTGGACTTCCGCGGCCTGCTGCGCCTCCTTGCCAACGGTGATCGCAAAGGGGTTTGAAGAGTATGTTTTTCCGTCAATGACCGCTTTGAGCGCGGGAAAGGTGAAAGAACCCACCTTCTTCGGCGCAATGGAATAATAGAACGAGTACGTGATGCTGACGCTCTGCATCATTTTACCGTTTATCAATTGGATGTTGGTGGATTGCGACGAGTTCTGGTTCGTGCCCAGAACGTCGAAATCGTCGCTCTTGGAAACCTGCGGCGCGAACGACCCGGATAGCTGTTTGTTGCTCACGATCTGCGCCGTCACCAGGATGCGGTCGCCGAACATCACCGAGGTTCTGTCGGCCGAAACGGAGAATGAGATTTCCTGTGCGGAGGACGCGGCGAACGCGCCCAAAATGACAACCAGTGAAAATGTTCGGATCACCCTCAATTCCCCCTACCAGTCTTTCTCAATCTTCTTTTCCCCCGCAGCGCCGATTTTTTGAGGCTTTTTGTTCAAATCCTTGTCGTCGTCCGAGAACTGCTCAATGAGCCGCCTGGCCTGGTCTTTCTTCATATCTTCCTGTTTCTGCTGTTGCGGCATGGGTTCCGGCTTCTGCTGGTCATTTCTATTCTGGTCCTGCTGTTGGTTTTGCTGCGGGTTGTTCTTATCCTGCTGGTTCTTGTTCTGCTGGTTTTTATTTTGGTCCTGCTTGTTTTGATCCTGTTTGTTCTTGTCCTGATTGTCCTTGTTCTTCTGGTCATTCTGGTTCTTGTTATCTTTGTTCTTTTTGTTGTCCTTGTTGTTCTGTTGCTGCTGCTGTTGCATCTGCTTAATCTTTTTCTGCACGAGCTGTACGTTCCACTTGGCGTCCCTGTCGGACGGCCGCAGATCGAGCGACTTAATATAATTCTCAAGCGCGGCCTTGTATTTCTCCATGGCCTGCTGATTGTTCTGCGCAGACAGCTGCTCTCCCTGCATGTAAAGCGCGTCGCCGAGGTCGTAGTGCATGGCGGCCAGCGCCTTCTTGTCTTTGGTTTCCTTTGCCTGGTTGTACGTCTCCTCGGCCTTGTCGTACTGGCCGAGCCTGTATTGCGCGGAACCCTTGTTCATTTTGAGCCTGGGCTCGGCCGGGTATTCAAGGATCAGGTTGTCGTATGCCTTGAGAGCATCTTCGTAGTTTTTGCCGTTGTACAGCTTGTTTGCCGACTTGTTCTTCGAATACAGCTCGTCTGAAAACGAAGCAGGCGCGAATGCGGCAACAATGAAGGTCGCCATGAGGCAGGCCGACCACGAAAACTGTCTGGTAAGCAATATCCGCAACATCATGGCTACTCTATGCGGCCTTTCCATTGCTGCTTGGATTTGACCACCTCGGGAACAAGAAATTCCAGAAGAAGAAAGAACAGCGCGATAGCGAGGAAGACCTGGTATTGCTCCTCAAAAATATTCATGCGGTCGGTCCCGAGCTCGTTTTTCTCAAGTTTGGTAATTTCGCCGTAGATCGCCGGCATGTCGAGCGCCGTGCCTGCGTGAAAGTACCTGCCGTGACCTTCGCCGGCGATTTTTTCGAGCATGAGCGGATTGAGCCTTGTCATTACCAGATTCCCTGCTGCGTCCTTCTTGTAGGAGATATTTCCTTTGCCTTTGTTAAGCGGAATGGGTGCACCGCCTTCGGCGCCAAGCCCTACGGTGTAGATTTTCACGCCTAGTAGCGCGGCCTTGGCCGCTGCGCTTGCCGCGTCGCCCTCGTTTTCTTCGCCGTCCGAAAGAATGATAAGGACCCGTGACTTGCTTTTCTGGGCACGGAACGCCTCCACGGATTGATTGATGGCCTGGTCGATGGCTGTTCCCTGGGTCTGCACCCATTCGGTGGTGATGACGCTCAGAAACATTTTCGCGGCGCCGTAATCCAGGGTGAGCGGGCACTGTATGAAGCTTTCTCCTGCAAAGACCACAATCCCCACGCGGTCGCCCCGTAACAGGTCGATGAGTTTCGCTATTTCAAGTTTCGCCCTTTCGAGCCGGTTCGGCGCTATGTCTTCCGCGAGCATGCTCCGGGAAATATCGAGTGCCACGATCACGTCGACACCCTTGCGTTCCACCACTTCGGTTTTTACGCCGAACCTTGGCTGGGCCAAAGCGATCACCGCGAAGAAAACAAACCCAGTAAACAAAACCCACTTGAGGACCTGCTGTTGGAGGAGTTTCTCCGGCGTGAGGCGCCGCATGAGGTCGGGCGCGGCGAATCGCAACAGTGCGGCCTTCTTCCACTGATGGGCGAGGATGAACAGGCCCGCAAGCATCGGAATGCAGAACATCAGCCAGAAAAATGCGGTATTGCCAAAGCGCATGGTATAAATGATCCTATGGTATTCTTCTGAACCACGTATTCGACAACAGGCTTTCGGCGAACAGAAGAACGCACCCGGCAATGAGCCAGGGGAAAAACCTGTCCGCGTAGCTGGTGTACAGTTTGGTCTTGATTGCCGTTTTTTCCATTTTGTCTATGGTGTCGTAGATTTCCCTGAGTTTCTCCGCGTTCTGCGCCCTGAAGAACTTACCGCCTGTTGCCGCGGCTATGTCGGCAAGCAGTTGTTCGTCGAGGTCCGACTGGACGTTTTGAATTTGGGTGCCGACAACCTTGCCGGTAAACTGATCCACAATCTGCATCGGGTAGGGGATCATGCCTTCCCTGCCCACGCCGATGGTGTAAATCTTGATGCCGAGCTCGCCGGCCGCCTTTGCCGCGGCGAGCGGCGCGATTTCGCCGAAGTTGTTTCCGCCGTCGGTGAGGAGGATCACCACCTTGCTCTTGGCTGGCGTGTCTTTAAGCCGGTTTGCCACTGTGGCTATCGCCGTTCCGATGGCGGTTGCATCGCCGAAGTCCTCGAAGTCAATTTTGTCGACAAATTGGGACAGCACGTTGTAGTCGAGCGTGAGCGGGCATTTGGTGTAGCTCCGCTTGGCGAATATCACGAGCCCGATGCGGTCATTGCGGCGTTTCGCGATGAAATCCTTGATCGTCTCCTTTGCGACAAACAGCCTGTTGTTCGGCTGAAAATCGAGCGAGCGCATGCTGAACGACACGTCGAGTACAAGCATGATGTCAACACCTTCGGTGGTCACCTCTTCCTCGGAGGTGCCCTGCTGGGGGCGGGCAAGCGCAACGGCGAGCAGGCCGATGCCCGCACAGCGGAGCACAAACGGCACATGGCGCAGGTGGACAAAGCGCGAAACCCTTATTTTCCGGATAGTTGACAGATCGGAAAAACGGACCGCGGGCCGGTTTTTCTCGCGGCGTACATAGACCCACACCATGGGAATCCACGCGACAAGCAGGAGCAGGTACCAGGGGTCCCTAAGCTGCATGGTCCCTCCCCGCGGGTGCCTGTCCGGCCGCCGGCGGAACGGTCGCAGAGCTTTTGTCAACGGACGGCAGCGGTCTGGTCCGCTCGACAAAGGCCCGCGCCTCGAGGCCGAAACGGTTCGCCGTGTCGTTGTCCGGAAGCCATTTGGCGAATTTGACCGGGTCGGTGGTCGAAAAAAACCAGTCGAGCACGTTGCGGTCCGCAGGTTTGAGCGGCGAGCGCTTGACCCATTCGAGCATCTCGTAGGTGGTGAATTCGGCGGCGTTGATTTCGAACCTGCGTTCTATATACCGTTTGACGATTTCCGACAGTTCGAACGCGTATTCCCTGATCATGCCGCTTGCGAGATAGTTTTTCGCCTCAAGGAAAGCCAGCGCAGCAATGGCCTCTTCGTAGGGAGGCTTTCGCGGGATCTCCGGAACGGGCTTGGCCGCTTTTGACAGGACACGGCGGCCGAGAACAACGGTTGCGATAAGCGCGCAGATGCCGAGAACAATCCACAGCCATGCAAGGGATGGCCTGCCCGCGCTCTGCTGGGGCTTGAGGTCCTTGATCGACGCGGTGTCGGGCGACGAAACAAGAAGGACGCGCAGGGGAACGGGCTGGGTGCGGAGGGTCTCGGACGTTTTCTCTTTTGTCACATAGAAATCAAGCGCCGGAATAGTGCACGGCTCGGCGGTATAGGTGGTGACGGCATAGTGGAAAGCAACGCTGTCGGCGTTCTTCTTTTCCGTCTTGTCCGATGTCCATTCTTTCACCGAGAGCGTGCCGAAGCCGTTGTCCGTAGCCGGCGGGGTGATCTGGCTTCCGGGCGGCACGACCAGCGTCACGCCGAGATGGACTCTGTCGCCGATGTAAAGACTGTCCTGGCTCACCGAATTGGAGATTATGCTGCCGAAGCAGAGCGTTGGGAGCGCGGCGACGATGACGGAAAAAACAGTCAGGAGGTTCAACATGGATCGCATAGTGAATGGTTATCAATGCATCAAGGGGTAAAATAATGAAATATCACAAAAGGCCCGTCCGGAAAATCTCTTTATTACGCTTCGGTCACTCAATTTATTATTGAATGTTACGGCTACTTAAAATAACTTTAAATTTTGATTTAAAAAGACATAAAAGATATAATGGCGTCCCATCGTCGTCATAAAGAATTGGGCGTTCCCCTAGTGGATCATCAAATATAAATGCTCTTGGTGGGGGCACCGCTTCGCGTTTCCCCC
>DATFYJ010000154.1:0-5241 GCA_035315105.1 Chitinivibrionales bacterium | reverse complement strand
ACTTTTACGAACAGGATTCAGCAAGCCGGGGCGAAAACGAGAATCAAAGCGAATCCGCTCACCACGAGCAATCCGTGCAGGGCCGCAATCGCAGAAGGCAATTTCTTCTTCGGAAGGTAAAACCCGAGAAATATCGCGAGTCCTCCAACCACGAACGGCATGCCGGAGTCCCCGTAGTTCCCCGGAACGGGTGACTAATTTTCAAAGAGCAAGATTCCCATTTCCGGAAGAAATTGTCGGTTTTGGGAATCTTCGGTACTTCCTTTCAACCTGCATCAGAGCATTTGATGTGGATACCACAAGAATCACCCCATTTCCACGCGCTTGCGCAAATACGGCAGGCCGTTTTGCGGGTGTACGCGCATGTGCCAGGCACGCCCCGGGGAATCTGTCTCATGGCATTTCTTTTGCGTTTTGTCACAGCGCAGTGTGGAATACCACTATGGCTTGTTTATAAATGAGCCCGGCCGGGCGGGCCAAAGAAAAAAAAGGTCATGAACCGTTTTTTGCTGTCATTCAACGCCTGCATAACCGTCGTCACCTGTGCGTTTGGCTACGAGGAATGGAGTGTACCCAATGTTACGGCACCAACGTTAATCAAACCTTTCGGGCTCGAAGTGCAGTTCCAACATCAATTTCTCGGCCGGATTGACGGAAAGGACAAATTCGACCGTTTTTTCGGCATGGGTGATGGGGCGGATGCGAACATTGTTCTTCGGGCGATTGTCTGGTCCACAGCCCAGGTATCCGTCTCCTATGACAACACGCAGACATTCAACCTGTCGACCAATGAATTCACGGTAGGGACATCGTATGCGGTGACCGTACCGTGGGTTCTTGTGCACATTCAGGGCGACGGGCAGTTCTTTTCGTATTCATCGTACGAGACCTTTCCCGCAGAGCGACGGAACGGTTTCTTTGTACAATGCGCACTCCAGAACGATCCGCTCTTCGGCCGTGTTGCGGGCCTTGCAGACGTGGGATACGATTTCGACAAAAAGGCGTTCGGCCTTGGACTCGGGCTGGACGTCAAGGTCATTAATGCCCTCGATGTCTATGGCGAGTATTTTCCGGTTGTTGACAAGAAGGTCGATCCGCTCCTGCCGGGGCGCACGGTGGTAAATCCGTATTCCCTTGGCGTCAAGATGACCACGGCGGGGCACCAGTTCTTCATTTTCCTGGGCAATGCGGTGGAAATCGGCTCCCGCCACCTGATGCGGGGAGCGCCGGACAACAACTTGAAGCTCGGTTTTCAAATCAAACGGCTCTTCAAGTTTCCCTATCCCTGGTTCTAAACGTCACCCAAAAGGAGGTACTCGATGAAACAGCGCACCGCACTTATCCGGACATGTGCCGCGGTTCTGGTGATGGTCCTCTTTCTTATGGCAAAGAGCGGCTGGGCCGTTACCCATGTTGTCCAGTTCGGAGGAAACCTCGGGTATGTCTATTCTCCCAGCGATTTTTCCGCAATGGTCGGAGACACCGTGGAATGGGAAGGAGATTTCAGCATGCACCCGCTCAGCTCAACGACAATTCCGACAGGGGCCCAGAGCTGGAACAACACTTCGGGGACGACATTCCTCTATGTCATAAAGGTAAGCGGGACGTATCACTATCAGTGCGACATCCACTACAGCATCGGCATGATTGGTTCCTTTGAGGCAGCCGCGGCCGGTGTTCGGGAAGGAAAATCGTTTGGAGCGGCGGGCAAAACGGATTTTGTCGCGGTCGTAAAATCTGGAAATATTGCAGGGCCGGAGCTTGTCTTTTTGCTCCCCCTTGCCGGACATGCGAAGATCGAAGTCTTCGACATGCTCGGCCGGCCGGTCGCGACCGTGGCAAATCAGCCATTCGGAGCGGGAACCCACAGCCTTGCGCTCGACATGCGCCGGTACGCCGCCGGTCTCTATTTTGTAAAGCTCACGGCCGGCGGCGTGGAACGCGTCGTGACCATAAGGGTGCCCGATAGATAACGCTCCCGCGCCGGAGCATCGATTGTCTGCCACCAATGGATTCATTTCTATTATGAAATTCCAGTATTCCCATTAATGGAAATGACAGTATCAAAACTGGAAAATATTGTAGGGAAAAAATCCAGGGGAGATGCGCAGTACCTCAAAATTCATGAACATAAACGGTGGAGAGCAATCCTGATTCGCCCAACTGTGGCTAAGGCATGGTCCTTGCTGATTTACCGTAAAGCTTCTAATGCAGTAAAACCTCGGACAGGTGAGCACGTTGTTGAGAATCCTTTCAATCCGGCGGAAGGGAACATGGTGATGAACAAATCCGACACTGCCATATGCGAAGCCACCGCATTCATGACGGAAGACTGTTTTCAGAACATGCTGATTCAGGAACGAAAAAGGACCGAAAGGTTTGGTGCGCATTTCAAGCTGCTCCTGATTGACATCGGGCGGATCCTTAACAAAAGGCCTGACGAGAAAGAGCCTCTTCTGCAGAACTTTGAACTGGCCCTTGAGTCTTCAACCCGGGAAATTGATTGGCAGGGGTGGTATCTCCATTACAAACTGCTTGGCATCCTGTGCCCAAGGGCTACCACTACCGACACAAACCGGATCATCGACAGGCTTAGGCTGGAATTTGGGTCCTTTTTGGCACCCGATGAAGCCGGTTCCCTAAAGATATACTGTCTGTCGAGTCCGGACACCAAGGACGAACAAGATGCCAAGGCACCGGCAGGGGCGGCTGACAAACCGCTGCCGTGAGCGGGGGGATTTTCTTGATAGTACTTCAAAAGAGCGCAGGCCAATCGGCGATCTTGGAACATATGCAACCCGAAAACGCATCCGTGGACAAAGCGGCAATTCCAGAAAAGAGCATTGAAGGTGGGGGTGAGGAACCGCTTTTTTACACCCCGCTGTCGCTCGATCTTGTTTCGGCGTTCGCAGGGGACCGGCCCCTCACCGAGCACGAAAAGGAATTGGTTGACACAATGCAGAAAGACCGGGACGGCAAATTCTACTCGGATCTGCTGTATGCCGTGACGCACCGTTTCTTCTCACCTTCCGTCGCAGAAGACCTCTGGAACAGGATTCTAAAGCATAAATACGAAATGTCAAGCATCATGAAGAGGAACATTCGCATTGCGGTAGCCTCTCTCGACTACCTGTCGAACCTCACCTCCGAACTCTCTTCCCCGACGGTGAGTGACGAAAGGTTCATTGCAAGCCTCATCCATCTCTCCGCACACGACGGCCTTACCGGACTTTTCAATCATTCCAGTTGTTTTCAAAGGACCGACGTGGAATTGAAACGCTATACGCGATATAAAACACCGGTCTCGTTTCTGATGATGGACATTGACAATTTCAAGGAAATCAACGACCGGTTCGGCCATCAGGTGGGGGACAGTGTCCTGATGGCTCTGGGCACCATCCTCAAGGAGGAAGCCCGCGAGCCGGACATCTGCTGCCGGTACGGCGGAGACGAGTTTGCAGTGATCATGCCCCTTACCGATGCGCACGACGCCGGCATCCTCGCGGATAGGTTGAAGGAGCGGATCGCGGAGTCGCAGTTTGACGGAAAAATGCTTACCGTGAGCATCGGCATAGCGTCATGCGGAGAAAACGTCAGGACCTCCCGGGAACTTGCTCTTAGGGCGGATGCAGCATTGTATGAAGCGAAAAGTAAAGGTAAGAATTGCATTGTCATAGATGGAGAACCGGAGGTGATGGCAAGGCAGGGAAAGGAGACGCCTCTATGAATATGCTGGATCTTGCGATAGAAATTGAAACCGAAGGGATGAAGTTTTATGCGAAATTGGCGGAACAAACGCCGAACAGGGAAATATCCGGCATTTTCCATTTCTTTCTGATGGAAGAGAAACGTCATCATGACATATTCGATGCCTGGGAAAAAAACATAGTTGCGCCTCCACTGGAGAACATCCATCTTGCCGCAAAAGCCGGCAAAGTTTTCAGGAGCCTTTCGGAGGGATTCGACAGGGCCGGAGTACCGGCCATAGATCATGAGGACGCATATAAAAAAGCCTTGACTCTTGAAAAAAAAAGCATCTCGTTTTACGAAGATATGCAGAAAGACGTGGACGATGAAGAGCAGAAGATGGTTCTTGCGCTCATCATACAGCAGGAGCGTACTCATGCGACGATCATCAACCAATTGATGGAATTTCAGCGGCATCCGAACGAATGGCTCGAGAACGCGGAATGGAACCATTACGAGGATTATTGATCCGGGTCCCGCTTCCCTGGCGTATTCTTTCCGTCAAGGGGATGAGACATGGAACTGAATGATAGACATTGCGCTCCCATGGGAAAGGGTGCGCCGCCACTCACCGAGCCTGAGGAGAACCAGTACCTCAATGAGGTGGATGGCTGGCGATTGGTGCGGCAGGGCACGCATCGGCTTGTAAGAGAAATCATGTTCACCTCTTACATGGACGGTACGGCGTTTGTCGAGAAGCTAGCCGCGCTATCGGACGCGGAGCAGCACCATCCCGACATACACCTGTATTACAAGAGAGTAATCATAGAGCTGTATACCCATGCGGTGGGCGGATTGTCAATCAACGATTTTATTCTTGCCTCCAAGATCGACGTCTTGACGCACTAGCTCTCGCTTTCCAGCCAATGAAAAGCCCCTTTTCCCACCATCAAAGATTCGCTCTCACCGTCATGTTCACGTTCAATATCGAGTTTCCGGCGCCGGCCCGATTCATCTTGTTCATAGGGCATGCCAATTGCATACCAATATTCATTGCAAGCGGCATTCCCTTAGGCGTCGAACGTGATACAAAACAGGCAAGAAGACAGGGTAGAAGCAGAGAAGAATAAGGGCTGCACGCCGTTGCGCGGCAAAGGTTGTTTCCCATGGCTTTTTCCTTAAGAGATTTCGTTGATATCAAGAAGATCGCCGAAGGAGGCATGGGGAATGTCTTTGTGGCGACACAGGTTTCTTTAGGAAGAAAGGTTGTAATAAAGGAAATGTCCTTGAGCACGCACAAGGACGCCAAACTCATAAGGAGGTTCGAAAACGAGGCCAAATCCGCGGCTGCGCTGGACCACGAAAACATCATCCAGGTTTTTGACTTCGGCGCGGACAACGGGTCGTTCTACATTTCGATGGAATACCTTGACGGCTGGGATCTGGAGAAGATAATGCATTGGGATCCGTTCCCAAAGGAAATCGGGATCATGATATTGGTGAAGGCGCTCAAAGGGCTGGAGTATGCACACCAGCAGGGCACGGTGCATTGCG
>DATFYJ010000153.1:0-3851 GCA_035315105.1 Chitinivibrionales bacterium | reverse complement strand
CAAGTTTCCCGGCCTCACCGACCCCAAGCCCGGCGACGTCATCATCTTCAAATACCCCGGGACCGACAGAAAGGACTATATCAAGCGGTGCATCGCGGGCCCGGGAGATATCGTCAAGGTCGACACCACGCGGGTCACGGTAAACGGCATTCCGTTTACGCTGCCGCCCAAGGGGAAATTCATCCTTGGCGGCCGTGTGTTCGATTCGTGCATCACCGACTTCGCGCCGCTGCGGGTGCCGAAAAAAGGCGACACTCTGAGGCTGGACACCGATGTCCCCGGCCGTGAATTCCTGTACTACAAACACCTTGTCCATCAGGAAAATCCGCACGCGCCCGTTTCGGTAAAATATCAGCTTTACCTCAACGGCGAATTCGCCAACAGCGAACGGGTGGTGGTCAGCTATTGGGGAGGAGCGTTCGGCGATATCGATTTCAACAGGATGGACAACTGGGTGGAGATCGACAGAATCCTGAGGCAGGTGCCGGGGCAATTCCCCGGCAAGACGGTTGAGATCCGGAAGCTTTTGTATCTCAACAACAATCTTATTAAGCAATACGTTGTCAAGAACGACAACTACTTCATGATGGGCGACAACCGCGACAATTCCACCGATTCCCGCTACTGGGGCTTCCTCAACCGCAACTTCGTGAAGGCAAAGGCGTTTATCCTTTACTTTTCCTGGGACAGCCGCCTGCCGCTGTGGGATCTGCCCGCAAAGATACGCTGGATCCGCATCGGAAAACTCATCCGCACCTGGGACGGCCGCGTGCTGCGCGCGCAGCGCGCGCAGCACGTTGCAGTGCGGTAAGCGATCCGCGCGTTTCCCATAATTCTCTTAAGTCAATTTCTCCGGAGTTCGCCGCGCCAGTATTCGAGAAGGTCGCCGAGCGTCGTTTCAAAGGGGATTTTCGGCTCCCACGAGGTTTCGGCGCGCAGCCTGCTGTTGTCGCCGGCAAGCCTGCGGTAGGTTTTTACTTCCCGGAGCTTGGTCGGTTCCTCGACCACGGTCAGGGACGCTGTGGACATCCCCACCAGAGCGGCGAGAATGTCGGTGAGCCTGCGGGTGACGCCCGAACACACGTTGTACACCCGGCCGCGCCCGCCATTGTCCATGATGAGTCGGTAGGCGTTCACCACGTCGCGCACATCCAAAAAGTCAATTTCAATGTTGCAGTCGCCCACGCGGATCTCCTGCTGCGCAAGCCCCTTCTCGGCCTGCGCGATCTGCCTGGCCCAGTCGGAGCACACGAACAGGGGGGACTGCCCGGGCCCGGTGTGGTTGAACGAGCGGGTGAAGCGGATGTCAAGCCCGTACTGTCGGCAGTATTGAAGCCCGATGAGTTCCGTTGCGTATTTGGAAATGCCGTAGAAATTCGAGGGATTCGGCAGCGCGTCCTCGGACACGAGGCCTTCAGCGCTGATATCGTATTCCATTGACGATCCTACTAGGAGCAGCTTTGCCTGCGCGCAATACCGTTTCATGGCATCGAAGACCGAAATGGTGCCCGTGATATTGATTGCAAGCGCGCTGCGCGGCGTACGGTTCGCTTCAGCCGGGAAACTCACGCCGGCGAGGTGGTAGATCTCCTGGGGCTCGTGGCGGGAAAATGACTGGGCGACCATGTCGCTGTCGGTGATGTCGACGAAATCGTACGCAACACCCTCAAGCAGGCACGTCTGTTCGATGCCCATGCCCGTAACGCGCCGGCCGTTCCTTGACAGCAAGTAGGCTAGGTGCTGGCCGGCAAAGCCGTTTATCCCGGTGATGAGCGCGGTGATCATTGATCCCTTTTCGGTGAAGCCCGGCGCAGACAGTGGGAGCACTCTGCAAAATAGATCGGATTCGCCTTCGGATCAATTTTTTCGTAGCACCGTCATGCATGCGTCGAACACCTGCGAAACCGGAATCGCGTCCATGCACGCCTTTCCGCACTCGTCGGCTGGAACCGATGTTGACGGATGGCAGGGGAAGCACGCCTCCTGCGGCGCGGCGACCACGGTGACGTTGTCGCCCATGGGACGCCACACCGCGGGATCGGACGGCCCGAACAGCACGACGCTGGGCGCGCCCGCGGCCGCGGCAAGATGGGAAATTCCGGAGTCGTTGCCCACATAAAGAACGCAGCGTGAAAGGACGTGAACCAGGACCGGCAATGAAAGATCCCGTGCGACCATGTTGCCGGCGCAGGCGGAAAACTTCTTTTCCGCCGGTCCAAGGATCCACACGATACGGACTTTTCTCCCGGCCAGTTGTTCCGCCAAATCAAGATATCGCCGTAGCGGCCAGCTCTTTCTCGCGCTGCCGCTGCCCGGGTGCAGTGCGACAAAGGTTCCAATTCCGTCAAGCAGTCGGTCGGCCTCGCTTTTGAAATCGGGATGAGGGGCAATTACAGGGAAGTCACGCGCAGCCGCCGAGGATCCCATGCTGAAAAGTGACAAATGATAATCGCCGATAGGCATGCGTTTACGGGGAAATGGGCCCTGAAACATGAGGCGCTGCATCCCGAATTGCCTGAACCGCGCGAGCACCGGCGAGTCAGGCGCGGTAAAAAGCAGGGCGGACCGGACAGCGGATATTTCTTCCTTTATTGACAAAGAAATTGCCGTCTCCGGCGCGTAAAGCCACGAAAACGCCGCGCTCTCAACATCCCAGATTTCGTCGAAAAGTCCGCAATGAATGCCCAGGATTCCGTAGGATGGTTTCCCGAGCAACACGCTCCTGCTTTGAGCATTTCGCTTCTTCCATTCGCCCAGGGCGGGAAAGGCGGTGATAAAATCTCCCAAGCCGCCGGTGTGGTAGACAAGAGATACTGGGTCTTTTGCTGATTTGTGAATATGAAGCATTGAATAGTTGGCAGTATTGGTGAATAAAGAAGAAAGAATTGGGCGTTGCCCTCGCTACGCTCGGGCCGGTCTTCCTCCGGGCTCGGCCATATGCCTCGTTGCCACCTGTCCCTACCGCCTTCGGCGAGGGATCAGGCGGCAATCCCGCTATGGCGGGACCACTCCGGTCCACCTAACGCGCGGCATAGGTAATCTATTAAGTCAAGTAACTCTTCTCGCGCCAATCGGCATGCGCAACAAATCAGTCAGGACTTCCTCTTTGAATTTTCAATTCGTCAACCCTTCAACCATTTAACTTTTCAACTCTCTTTCTCGGTGCCCCCGCAGAAAGATAGTGACAAAGAAACAAAGTAACAAAGACACAAAGTAAAAGAAAGTGCCCCGTACAACAACGCTCATTGGGTGCCCCCACACAGGTGTATGGTTCTGCCGCTGCTTCCACACGGGGGCTACCCTGGAGGGGGTAGCGCAGGACCGAAGGGCCGAAGCGAGGGGGACGACCCTTGGAAGTACCCGACGGGGTAAACCTCCCCCTTTAAAAACCCTTTTCTTTTCATGAACACAACGACGTAAAATATTCCTTCTCTTTGTCAAACGACATGTCAGGATATTTCTTCTCCAGCTCATGCACTCTCTTCAATTGTTCATTTGCAAACTTTCTAGCCGCAGCTCCACGCTTCATCACCATATGCCCCATAGCTCTCCGTACCGGTTCATATTCTTTGATAAAACTTTTTGATTCTTCATCCACGCAAGCCTCGACGAACTTTTCCCATAAATAATCGACCGCAATTTCATTCGGGTGCGCCATGTCGGCTTCGTAGAACCGGTAGTCGCGCAACTCGTCCATCATAATTTCGTAGGCCGGGAAATAATACAATTGTGGGAACTTTTTCTCGAGCTCGTGCACCGCGCACACGAGGATAGATTTGCTCACCATATTTTCATGCGGATTGTCGCGAAGGTGGCGTACCGGGCTCACGGTGGCGATGCACCGGGCGTCC
>DATFYJ010000152.1:0-9246 GCA_035315105.1 Chitinivibrionales bacterium | reverse complement strand
TGGTACTTCTGCGATGTGTCAACAGTCATTGTGGACATGGCGGAGCCGTCGTCTGGGGCAAACGCAAGGGCGGGTTTCAGCGCGAGCCTGTCACCTGCCTGCGAGGTCTGGACAACCATAGCCTGACCGTCCGGAACGATTTTACTCAGCACGAAATCGAACACGCCGGTGTAGGTGTCGATGGAGCGGCCTGCCGTGGTGTAGCCGACCGATCCGGCAAGTATCGAATCGACGGAAGCTGCGATTTTGTCAAGTGGGGCCGTCCGGCTTCCCACAGGCGGCATACCTCCGGTGCGCGGTCTTACCCCGGCCGAGAGCGGAACCGGAATCACCGTTGCAGCGAAACCCACGGAGGCCTTCAGGAAGTATACCTGCGAGGACAGCGGGACCTGCGGTCCGGCAAGAAGGGAAATCCGGTATTCGCCCTTGGAAAGATCCCTGTCGAGAATCGACGCTGCGAGCCTGCCGCGGCAGTCGAAGAGTTCCAGACAAACGCGCTCCCGCGCATTGACAACCGCAAACCGCAGCATGCCGCTGGCAAGGGTGATCCGGCCTGTGGCACACAGCGAGGACGAAGATGAGTGAAGGACCGCAGTTGACCCGGAAACAATGGCATACGCGCCCGTTGTGTCGGTGACCGCCGACTTCCCGGCCGACACAACGCTCACCATTGCGCCGGCAAGCGGCTTCCCAGCTGCGTTCTTGACCGTTCCTGTGATGTTGATCTGCTGGCCGAACAGGGAGGAACTTGCGATAAAAAGATATACAGAGATGCTTACAAGGCGCACAGGTCTCATACGCCCTCCTTTGCCACCCCACTGCACATAATTTAAGATTTTTGAAAAGCAATAGCCAATATTTCTTATAAGTTGTAGATAGATATGAAAAAAGTTTGGAGAATTGTGGCTTGATGATTTCAGAATGCGCATTGAAACTGGGAAAGTCTTCAACGCATGCATTGCGATTCCATCTGGCGCAAAGATGCAGCTTGACTGAATAGCTTTCTTCTGCCGCGCGCTAGGCCGGACTGGAAGGTGCGCCAGAGCGCATTGCCGCCTGATCCCTCGCCGAAGGCGGTAGGGACAGACGGCAACGAGGCCGAACGGCCGAGCCTGGAAGGAGGGCCGCCGCCGTAAAGCGGCGGAGCGCCCAAATTTAAATAATACTTATTTCTTCCTCACCAGCGCCGTCACCCTCGGATAAAATCCCCACTGCTCATAGAACTTGAACGCCGACTCATTGCCGACGGCAACATTGACCGACGCCGATTTCACCTTCTTTCTGCCGAACCATATCAGCATCCGTTTGACAAGAGCGCTTCCGACGCCCCGCCTCCGGTAGGCCTCCTCAATGTACATCGACTCGATTTCGGCATGGCCGCGGTTGTTGACGACCGCGACGCAGTATCCCACGCATTGTCGTTTGACCGCAGTCTCCGCGAGCGCAATGCGCAGCGAGCCTGCGGCCGCCTTTTCCAGCAGATCGGCCCTCCGGTCGGGCCAGCGCATGGTTTGGAACTCGTTGCTGAAATGGACGGAGATGCCCGCATGATGGCGGGTGAGCTTTCGCCACAACGGCGTGATTGTTTCGAGGAGCGGGGTGCCGCCTTCGATGATGCGGAAATTCGTCATGGTTGTTTGCCTGGTTGAGGAAGAATCATCATAGCAATACCACGAGCGCAGAGCAGAAGAAAGATTCGGTTGTTTTGTGCAAGAAAAGAAAAATACTATCAAGCCGGGGAGTCGCGGAGAACGGGAACGATGGGGCGGGAAGCACCTGCAGCGCTTTCCGATGTGAATTCTGTTGCATTGTTATGGCAAATTATTATATTCAACTTTAAGTTAAAGTTAATCTGTTGCATTGCGGGGGCAAGTCTCATGAAAACGGTCACTGTTCTCGAATTCAGAAAAAATGCCGAAAGGATAATACGATGGTCGCGGCAGGGGAAAAGAATGGTGATGACCTACCGGGGGCGCCCTGTCATGCGGCTTGAACCGGTTGCCCATGGTAAAGCCACTATCGACGATCCGTTTCTCCAACTTGATGGGATTGTGTCCGGAAAAGGGACCAGGCTGAGCAACCGGGAAATGGACGACAGCATCTATGGACCATGAAGTATTTCTTGACACAAGCGGCTTCTTTTCCTTTGTTGTAAAGAGCGACGAAAAGCACGCGCGGGCGAGCGAGATTGTCCGCGAAACTCTGAAGGCCGGCGGCCGTCTGGTAACCACCGACTATGTTATTGACGAGACCGCAACCCTTCTCAAGGTCCGGGGATTTGGGCACATAGTGTCCAACCTTTTTGACGGCATTCTTTCGTCAAGAGCTTGCCGCTTGGATTGGATGGATCAGGAACATTTCAACAGCACGAAAGCCTTCTTCCTAAAGCATCGCGATCATGAATGGTCATTCACCGACTGTTTCAGTTTCATTATTATGAGAAGCTACGGCATAAGGAATGCATTGACGAAAGACGTTCATTTCAAAGAAGCTGGATTCCTGCCGCTTCTGGCCTGATTCCGGCAGCAACGGGCCCCTAGCCCTGGAAAGGAACGAAAACCCCATGAACTACCGTCCCTTCGGAAAAACAAAATGGCAGGTGAGCGAAATCGGCTGCGGCATGTGGGGGCTGGCCGACTGGACCGGTTCCGACGATGCGGAATCAGACGACGCGCTCGACTGCGCGGTGGAAAACGGATGTAATTTCTTCGACACCGCCTGGGCCTACGGCAAGGGAAAAAGCGAAAGGATTCTCGCAAGGCTCATCAAGCGGCATCCCGGGAAAAAAATCTACGTCGCGACGAAAATTCCGCCCAAGAACCTCAAGTGGCCGTCCAAGGCCGACTACGTTCTCGATGACTGCTTTCCGCCGGAGCACATTACCGAATATGCGGAGAAAAGCCTGAAGAACCTTGAAGTTCCGATCGACCTCTTGCAGTTTCACGTGTGGGAAGACGGCTGGGCCCGTGACCACCGATGGCAGGACGCGGTGGCCCGGCTCAAACGCCAGGGGAAAATCAAGGCGGTGGGGGTGTCAGTCAACAGGTGGGAGCCCGACAACTGCCTCGAGTCGATCCAGACCGGGCTTGTGGACTCGGTCCAGGTGATTTACAACATCTTCGACCAGGCGCCCGAAGACCGGCTTTTTCCTCTATGCAGAGCACACGGCATTGCCGTGATCGCGCGCGTTCCGTTCGACGAGGGCACGCTTGCGGGTGCGGTCACGCGAACCACCACATTCCCGGCGAACGACTGGCGCTCAACCTACTTTGTTCAGGAAAACTTTGAGCCGAGCATGGACCGCGCGGACAGGCTTAAAGAAATCCTTCCTCAGTCAATGACTCTGCCTGAAATGGCGCTCAGGTTCATCCTGAGCAACCCGATCGTGTCCACCACGATCCCGGGCATGCGCAGAAAAGGCCACGTGCTTTCGAACATCGCCGCGTCGCAGGCCGGTCCGCTTGACAATGCGCTTCTCGCCGAGCTGAAACAGCATAGGTGGGACAGACAGCCGGCGTGGTGGTCGCAGTAGGGAATGAAGAAAGGAAGATTTATTGTTGATTCTTGAGGATGTTGTCCATAATCAGGAAGTTGTTGCCTCTTTTGGATTTAATCCGTATTTGTTTTGGCCAGGTATTCCATCTGTACATAGAGCTACTATTAGCAATATTGCTCCTACAAGAGGTATCACTGTAATAAAAAAATACCAACCGCTCTTGCCTGCGTCATGTAATCGTCTTACTGTTATAGCTGCTCCTGGTAAAAAAGTAGCTATTGCATAGAGAAAATAGATAGGCCCTAGTGGAGAAGGATTGGGAGCAATTCCAAGCACATTGTCCAAAACGATTGCCACTATAAGGAAAATTAGGTTGAGCAGGTAAAACATCCAATATTCTCTCCGACGTGATCTACCGTTAAAATCAGCGTACTTTTTGAATGCCATTAGGTACCAGTTCATACACGACTTCCTTTGTTGTTGCGTGTCAAGTAGTCTGATTTTTCAGGCCATCCACCTTGATTGGGCGCTTGGGTGCCCCATTCACCCGTGTGAAATGAAACAAAAACATCTCCGTGTGCCACAATCATCCCTGATCGTCTACTCCTGATTAACTACGATCCTTTAAAACCAAACCGCAGGTAATCCGCCCTCTCAGCAGCTCAAACATTGCTGGGAATAATCAGCAGGCAAATCCATCTTATCCGTCAACCGCCAACCGTCAACTGTCAACTCTTCACTATTGAATCACCAACCCTCGCTTGTTGTATCATCACCACCCTCGTCGGCGGCTTCCAGTTCTTGAACGGATTGATATGCCTGAACTTCTCGATCAGGTACACCGAGCGCCCCACGCCGATAACCACAAAAAAGATGCACACGATGCCGAGCCAGAGAAGCGTCCTGCCGCGCCGAATTGCCCTGGAACCGTCGATCACCTTTGTGTCGTGGATCACCTTCTGGCCCGGATAGGGCATACGCTTTGAGCGAATGATCCTCCTTCCCACAACGATCAGATAGATTGACGGCCCGATGAGCGGGACAAGCAGACAGATAATCGAGATCTCCGACGCGGTCATTAATTCCTGAAAATGGACCCGTCCCATGTATGAAAGATACGGCCGGATGCCAAAACCGATGGCAAGGCCGATCGCGGCGAGGCATACCAGATACATTGTAAAGAGCCTCGTTCTGAACTGCTTGTCGGTCTTGACGATTTCGGGTTCCATTGGTTCCTTTTCGGTTTGCGGCCGGGGTTTGGTTACAATCGCACCAGTATCTTCCGTGTTGCTGCCTTCATTCGCACTGTTCTCAAAGCGGTTTCGTTGACAAAAGCATCCCTTAACGCTGCAACATGAGCCGTATCGTAATCGTCGATAATGCGTCGTCCCCGCGCATCGTCCTTTTCCTTGGACGCAAGCGCGTTGCGTGAGATCGTGTCCAGCATGTCGATCAGCCTGAGACAGTTTTCCCGCACGCTGCGCGAAGCGAACCCTTCTTTTGCCATCACGGCGCGCTGGTGTTCCCAGACCGCGTCGGCCGTGCGCCTGCGGTATACCAACGCTGCGTGCGGGGAGCGCGCGAGCCGGGAAACAAGCCCGCGCAGGCAGTAATATTCTATGAAGAAGTTGTACGTGTCAATGCCTTTTCGGCGGTTCTGCTCGGTGATGAAGTTCTGGCCGGCGCCGGGGATGTGCGATTCGTCGTACCAGGGCCGGGTCTCGGTCACCAGGGCGAGGCGGTCGCGGCTGGTAATGAGCAGGTCGATGATGCCGGGTGTGAACGTTTCAAACGAGAACAATGACCGCGTTGCCCTGTTGCGCTTCTCGAACTTCGCCTCGTTTCTGAGGACCATGTACAGGTTGTCGGACAGCACCCATCCCGGAAACAGTTCGTTCTGGGACGGCCGGGCGCCCTCGGGGCGGTGGGCGGGAATATTGATAAGCGAGAATGGAAATTCGAGTTTCTGCGGGGGCGTGGTGACGCCGGTGGCGATCACGGTGTACGGCGCGCGTGAAAAATCGGCCGGATACTTAACGTTGACCCCAAGCCCCAAAAACATTCCCTCACCGCACCACAGCTCCTGGTCGGGCGCCCGCGAGGTGTGATTGGAGCCCACGTTCGCGCCGCTGGCGACATTTCCCTTTCCTTGGGGCCACAGAACGCCGATGAGCATCGACTGATGGTGGAGGCCCACGAACGGCCCCACCAGGCTTGCGGTCACCTCGCCCTGGGCGATCTGCGTGTTGGGCCCGATGATGCTGTTCGTCACCTTCGCATGCTTTTCCGCGGAGGAGTGTTCGGCAAGCACCGAGTTTTCAACGATTGCCATGGAAGAAACCGTGCAGCCCCATTGCAGGCACGAGTTCCTAACGATTGCGCCATCCTCTACACGAGTTTCACCCGGCGCGGAGCACAGTATTGTGGCGTTTTCCACAAGCGCGGCGCCGCTGATAATGCAGCCCGGCTCCAGAAACGCATTGACGATCCTGGCGGAGCAGCGGACGATGCAGCCGGCACCGACAACTCCGAAGGGCAGAGAGCAGCCCCGCGTGTTCTGTTTGACAAAACGCGCATATTCTCCGAGAAACGACCGGTCGCCCCGACGCAGGGCAACTTCGCGGGCCACGGGAACGGTGAGTTCGGCATACACGGGGATGTCGCGGCCGCCGGTTTCAATCCCGACCGGAACAACGGTTCCGTTGCCGAAAGCGGTCGTGCCGCTGCACGCAAGCTCCCCCACGGAAAAGACCGCTGCCCCGGCAGCGATGACGCAGCGCAACACAACGGAATTGCACACAAGGGATTCGTTTCCGATTTCCGAATCGATAATTGTGCTTCTGTAAATGCCGCAGGGGAGGACAAGGCCGGCATCCACCTTGATCTTGCGTCGGGAAAACGCGCCGATGACGCAGGCGCCGGAAAAAATCGAATGCGATACTGCGCACGGATCAAAACCGCGGGCGGCGCGGATCTTTTGCCAACCGGCGCAGCTGTTGCCGCGCGCTTCAAGCTGCGAGACTTCTTTGGCGGAAAGCGGCCGCGTCGACCTTCCGAACAGGCGGCTGGCCGGGGGTTGAGCGCGCAGGGCGGCCGCGGCGGCGAGGAATTCCGACGAGTCAAGCAGCGGGCCGATAAAGGATTTGAGGTCGCGGGTCATGGTGCTCCGGGCTTGCGGCATGCCAATCTATCCTGGGAACGGAATGCGCGCAGAGTTTCATCATGGAAATTATCACAATCCGCCGCCAAATGCAAGCATGAGGTTGCACAATGCGCGGCAGCGGGCTTGCATCCCAATTTTGCCGTTCCCGCAAACAGGGTGCCTAGTATATTTAACGCCAGCCATGCCCCAAACCTTCGACATCATCATAATCGGCGTCGGGCCAGCGGGCCTGAGCGCGGCGCTTGCAGCCCTTGCGGCAAAGCCGAAACCGTCGGTGCTGCTGGTCGACAGGATCGTGCCGTGGGAAAAGCCCATTGCCTGCGCCGAAGGCGTGTGGACCGACCAGCTTTATGCGGCGCTTGACGTGAAACCGGAATGGGTGCGGTTCAAGATAAGCAAACTGGTGCTTTGTTCCGCCGACGGATCGAGCGTCACCCATTTCGCAAAGGAGGCAGGCAGCATCATCAACCGGTCGCTGATGCAGCGCGACATGGCCGGGCAGTGCAAAGCGCTCGGCGCTGAGATGCGGCTCAACGCAGACGTGGCCGGCATCGCGCCGGAATCGAATTCGCTCCGTGACGTAAGATTTACCGACGGGACAGTGCTGTCGAGCCGCACGGTGATCGATGCTTCCGGTCCGATCGCGGGGTTCGGAAAAAATGAGAAAATCGCCTGGAAACCGCCCGATCTGGAACCCGCGTATTTCGTTGTTGCGGAAAACGCCGGCATTGCCGCGGACGAAATCCATGTCCATCTCGGCAAAAGCGTTGCGCCGGGCGGCTATGTTTGGGCATTTCCCCGCGAGAACAACGGCGCGAACATCGGGTTGGTGCTGGGCGCGTCGTACCGCGGGAAGGTTGACATAAGAAAACTTCTCGATTCATTTCTCGCTTCAAACTTTCCCAACGCGACCGTAAAGGAGCGTCATGCGGGCGCGATCCCCTGCGGGGGGAGGCCGTTGCCGATCGCGGTGAGCAGATTCGTGAAGGCGGGAGATGCGGCGAGCATGGTCAACCCGTTTTCGCGCGCCGGCATCATGGAGGCCGTGATAAGCGGTAAACTGGCCGGCCGCTGCGCGTGTGCGATGCTTGAGGCGGATTCTCCGGAGAAAATACGCGCTGCATGCAGGGACTATCAGAAGCGCTGGTTCAGCGCTCTGGGGAAAAAACAGGAGAGGCTGGCTCGGGCAAAGGACGCACTCTTTAGTATTCCCGACGCAGATTACAACAATGCATTCGCTGCGCTGTCGAAGATCCCTCCTGACAAGCGCTCCATTACAAAAATCATCGGTTTGAGCCTGGGCAGATTCCCGAGACTGGCGTTCGCCATGCGGCATCTGATTTAAAAAAATCAACGGTCAAGAGCACTGTCAGGGGCGACCATGGCCTGCAGAACCTGCTTAGCGGTCAAGCCTGGAATGATAATGGGAATGGTTGGAAGTGGCCATGGCAGTAATAGAATGGCAGGGTTGTTTCTTGTCTTCAACTCGTTGGGTAGGGGGTAACAAGATGATAAGACCGTTTCTTTTTTTTACCATGTTGATATGGTGCCTCTTGTCGTCCTGTTGTTACGATACGACGAGTGAGGGAATAAAGTACAGAGGGGCCATCCACATTAATGGCCAGACGCGAATTGACACGCTAATCAAGGTATACAGCGATCCTGATAGCAACGGCAGTTTTGGCGCATCAGGTACAACTTCTTCCCATTGCATCAATGAAAAAGTGGAACAATGGCAGTGCGGCCCTTTGCGCATTCTCATCGAAGGCGATAGCATCGTTACCTATTATGACAGTCTCACAGATGACCAGCTGAAGGTTTTGAAGCAGGATAGTGCCGGAGAATGGGTATTGCCGACGATTACGTTACAAAGAAAATAGAGGATTTTCAGAATGTCCAAAGTATCTCCAGTGCCGTCCAAAATGGGGGTGGCGCGGGTGCCGTCAACCCCCTGTATGAAATCCTAATCCTCACCGTGTGGCCTGGACCTCCGATCCAGGTTCCGTCGTCAACGCGATCATAACCCATCAAAGTAGGTTGGATTGTAGAGTAGATGTCAGGGATGTGTCAGACCAACCCGGATCAAAGATCCGGGCCACACGGGGTAAGGGGAGATTCTGCGGGTTTTTCAGGGTACCGTATTAACAAAGTGACAAAATGGAGTCTTTTCTGCCAGCTATCGCTTGTGCGTGCCCCCACAGCTATGTATCGCGCTTGCAGCTGCTCCATCAAGGGGGCCACGCCGGAGAGGGGAGTGCCGAGAACGCCGAAGGCGGTCGAGGCCGGGGGAGATACTTCTCCCCCGATATTATTTCTCTCTTATCTTCTAAGCCTAAGCTTCGTCTTCCGCCCTCATCCTCTCATAGAACTTGACAAACGTATCCTTGCCGGTGCCTGCCCTCTTGTCATCCACGAAGCTCATGGCCTCCTGCGGATGGAGATTGAGCATGCCCGAAACCATGTAGGGGATGTTGTATCCCCATTCCATTTCCGCGCGTAGCGGCAGGATGGTTGTTTCGATCACGTCGAGGATGGGCCTTATGTTGAACTTGGGGTTCTTGAGAAATCCCATGAGGAGTTCGAGCGG
>DATFYJ010000151.1:0-3293 GCA_035315105.1 Chitinivibrionales bacterium | reverse complement strand
GCGACCAAGTTAACCGGACACTACTGGTCCTCTGTATATAATGTTTTTTTCATTCCGATTACAAGGATCGGGCAACCTGCGCCACCGCCCCCCTCAATTCGAGGCAGTAATTTTGACATGTGAGTTGTTGAATTTCCATAGGATTTGCCACGGCCCAATTCATTGAAAATATCCTGAAGTTCATCGCATCTTGTAAAAATAATCCCAACACTTATTGCTCGAAGATCGAAAAGAAGACGAAAATTATTCAAGTCTCGATCAAAGAAAGGGTCCTTATTGTTCCACTCCAATTCAAGAGCGATTTGGTTTTTATAGCAATCAATCTTGTGAGTAGGAGAATCCATTCTATTTTCGTCTACGATAACTGAAGTGGCAAACTGCTTCTCAACCCAGCCGCGCTGTTTGAGAAAATTATCTACCCACTAGATCCGTTTTGTTCTTTCCGCCTTTTGTAATCCATGCTTTCCTAAGCCGGAAACTCGAAAGCATGCCGAGCAAGTCATTCCATTCATCCCGGAAGTCATTTTTCAAGATGGCGCAAGCATGCTTCCATTGGCGCAATTCATATAGCCCTGAAAATTCTGGAGGGAAGTGCTTTTCAACTGGTAGTTCGATCATCTTTATCCTTTTTCCAATCCACCCGAGGGTGGGTAGATTTTAATGCCGCAAAATGCTTAATCTTAAAATAATCATTGCCTTCGACTTTTGAAATGGCGCGAAAATACTGCCCAACTCGCCGCATAATATGTTCTCAATTCACCAACCACCTTCACCCTTCTACTATCTCCTTCTCCCCAAAATGCCCTGTAACCCCATTTCCCTGTTCTCTCAAAGTATATCATCCCGGTTCCCCTTTTTTCACGTCCAGCTTTGTCCTCATGCTCCAGGTCCTGCCGAGCAGGGCAATTACTATTTGCAGCAATAGTAGATGACACATGCCACTTTTCAGTTCCAAGATAAATATGATAAGATGGATTCCCGCTTTCGCGGGAATGACACAATCCATAGAGTAAGGAGCTTGATAACAGAATTCTTTTTCTCGCCGCGCAGCTATCATCCGCCCGGAGTCACCAAAGCACGCATCAAACAAAATGTTCTCGACACGTTAGGCAGGACGGAGGGTCCCGCGGGATTGCCGGCCGACCCCGCCGCCAGGCATCGGGGCGGTCCAGCAACGAGGCCGACTGGCCGAGCCCGGAGGAGGGCCGACCCGAGCGTACGCGAGGGGAACACCCATCTTTTTTAATTTGAATTATATTCAAAAATTCCAGTTTACAAACTACTCAGTAAAAAATATCCTTGACTTATCAAACCAACCACTGTATATTTACATCGTCAAAACAAAATCAGAGAAAATCTCATGTTCACATCATCATCCAAATCAACAAATCTTATAAGCCTTGTTCTTCTTTTGAACCTGGTGGTAGTCATTACTTTGCCAAAAAGGGAGACGGGCTTATAGAAGAATAAGCAGAGCAAAATCAAAGACCCGTCTCCCACAAGAGACGGGTCTTTTTTTATTTCATGGCGCTTTCAAGCTGCCGGAAGGGGGCGGGCCTCATTCCTTGATTAGAAGCAGGGGAAGAGGTATTTTTTAAAATTCCCTCTCATGCGGCACGGTGCGAGCGCTTGACGGGCGCACAATCAACATTGCGGAGGACGGTGTGAAGAAGAAAGGTGCCGAAATTCTTGTCGACGCCCTTGTCAACGAGGGCGTGGATATCCTGTTCGGCTTTCCGGGCGGGCAGGCGATTCCGATTTTCGACGCGTTATACGACGAGAAGCGGCTGAAGGTCGTGCTCGTGCGGCACGAACAGGCCGCGGCGCACGCCGCAGACGGCTATGCCCGCGCAACGGGCAAGGTGGGCGTGTGCATCGCCACGTCCGGGCCGGGCGCAACGAACCTCGTGACCGGCATCGCCAACGCGCATCTCGACTCCATACCCATGGTTGCGATAACCGGACAGGTCGCCACGCCGTATCTCGGGACCGACGCGTTCCAGGAAGCAGACATGGTGGGCATAAGCAGGCCCATCACCAAGCACAATTTTTTGGTGAAGGACATCCGCGAGCTGCCGACCATTCTGAAACAGGCGTTTTACATAGCGCGCACCGGAAGGCCCGGACCCGTGCTCGTGGACATTCCGTCGGACATCTCCCGCGCAGTGCTTGACGATTACGAGTACCCGAAAGAGATAACCATGCGCAGCTACCGGCCCACGATGGTGGGGCACAGCCGCCAGATCGAAAAGGCTGCCGAGCTCATCAAGACCGCGAAGAAGCCGCTTATTTACGCGGGCGGCGGGGTGATAACGTCGGGCGCGCACGAGGAGCTGTTCGAACTCGTCACGAAGCTCAACGCGCCGGTGACGCTCACGCTCATGGGGCTGGGCGCGTTTCCGGGCGAGCACCCTCTGTTCGTGGGCATGCCCGGCATGCACGGCTCGAAGACCGCGAACATGGCGTTCCAGGAGGCCGACGTGATCGTTTCGGTGGGCGCGCGGTTCGACGACCGCGTGACCGGCCACGTGGGTTCGTTCGCGCCCAAGGCGAAGATCATCCATCTCGACATCGACCCCGCCGCAATATCCAAGATCGTGCGGGTCGATATACCCGTGGTGGGCGACGCGAAAAACATACTGGCCGCGCTCAACAAGCTCCTGCCCGCGCGCGAGCCGTCCGACTGGAACGCGCAGATCGAGAAATGGAAGAACGGCAGTTTGTTTACGTACAAGAACTCGGACAAGGTGATCAAGCCGCAGTTCGTGATCGAGGAGCTGTATCGTTTGACAAAAGATAAGGACGTCCTGATCGCCACCGACGTGGGCCAGCACCAGATGTGGACCGCGCAGTACTACCGGTTCGCGCGTCCCCGCACGCTGCTTTCGTCGGGCGGGCTGGGCACCATGGGGTTCGGGCTGCCCGCGGCAATGGGCGGCAGTCTCGGACGCGGCCGCGCAACAGCCATCGACATCGCGGGCGACGGCTCCATCCAGATGAACATCCAGGAGCTGGCCACGATTGCGATAAACAGGATACCCGTGAAGATCGTGATCATCAACAACGAGTACCTCGGCATGGTGCGGCAGTGGCAGGAAATGTTCTGGAACAAGCGGTACAGTTCCACCTGCCTGCGCGGCGGGATGCTGTGCGAGGAGTGCAAGGGACCGGGCCACTGCAAGATAAAGTATGTCCCGGATTTCGTGAAGCTCGCGGAGAGCTACGGCATACCCGGGTTTCGGGCGACAAAGCCCGACGAGGTAGCCGCGGTGCTTAAGAAGGGCCTGGAAACG
>DATFYJ010000150.1:0-3945 GCA_035315105.1 Chitinivibrionales bacterium | reverse complement strand
CGTGCACGCCGCCGGCGAACGCGGATCCGATAAGGATCCACAGGAACCCCGGGAGGTAGCCGAATTGCGCGGCCAGCATGGGCCCGATAAGCGGTCCCGCGCCTGCAATGGCCGCGAAATGATGGCCGAACAGAACCCATTTGTTGGTGGGATCGTAGTCGAGACCGTCGTTGAGCCGGATCGCCGGCGTTATCCGCCGTTCGTCAAGGGAAAGCACCTTTGCGGCGATAAAACTGGAATAGAACCGGTAGGTGATCGCAAAAAAACATCCCGCCGCGGTGACCACCCACAACGCGTTCACCTTCTCGGAAGGATTGACCAATCCGACAACCATGGCGAACGATATCGCCGCAACAAGGGAAACTGCAGCCCACACAAGTTTAAGCGCAATGCCCACTATTTTTCCTTTTTCCTGCCCGTCGCGCGTTTGGCGGACTTGCCGCCCGCACTCTTGCGGATTACGCTTAGAAAGTCTCCGATGTTGAACGGTTTTGCAATGACGCCGCAAAACCCGTAGTCCCGGTAGTTTGCCATGATCGGATCGCTGGAATAGCCGCTGGACACAATCACCTTCGCCTTGGGATCGATCGCAAGGAGTTTTGCAACGGTTTCTTTTCCGCCCATGCCGCCCGGTATGGTGAGGTCCATCACCACGACGTCGTAGGGAGCACGCGACGCCATGGCGCGTTCGTACAGAGCGATTGTTTCTTCTCCGGTTGACGCGCAGGAAACCGTGTATCCCGAGGTCTTGAGAAGCTGGGTCACCACGGTCCTCACCGCAGCATCATCGTCCATGACCAGAACGCGAAGCGGCGCAGGTGCGGCCAAAGCGCCGCGCGAAGATTTCGGCGAGGCCTTTTCCTCATCCCGTGCCGCAGGAAGATGGAACGAAAACACAGCGCCTTCTCCCTTTTGTGAATCCACCGTAATCGTTCCCTTGTGGTTCTTGACAATAGAGTATGCAATGGTGAGGCCCAGGCCGGTGCCGTTGGGTTTTGTGCTGAAATAGGGATCGAAAATCTTTTTCAGGTTCTCGCTCGGTATTCCCGGTCCTTCATCGGCGACCGACACCTTAACGTACCTGCCCTCCGGAAGCATGCTGAGCAGACCCTTGTCTCCCTTCCTGTCCTGCGGCAGCGTGATGTTTTGGGCCGTAACGGTTATGGTGCCGCCGCCGGGCATTGCCTGGTCGGCATTGATGATGAGGTTGTTGAGAACCTGCTCTATCTGGCCCTTGTCGGCTTCCACAAGCCACAGGTCCGACGGAATCTTGAGCATGTATTTTACGTTGGAACCGGCAAGACAGAACCCCGCGGATTCCTCGATCACGCCTTTCAGCGAGAACGCCTCCATTACCGGCGTGCCTCCCTTTGAAAACGTGATGAGCTGCTTTACCAGTTTACTTGCCTTGAAGGAAGCCTTTTCGGCCTCGGCAAGGAGCTCGAAGGTTTCGGCGTCCGCTTTCACTTTCGCCTTTGCCATGAACAGGTTGGTGATGATCCCGGTGAGGATGTTGTTGAAGTCGTGTGCTATGCCCCCCGCGAGCACGCCGAGAGATTCCAGCTTTCGCGCCGTCTGAAGGTCCGCCTCAAGCTTCTGTTTTTCGGTGATGTCGCGGAACACGAGCACCATGCCGAGTTTGATGCCGTTTTCAGTTTCGATGGGCGATATCGAAAGCTCGATGAGCCTGACGGCGTCCTTCCCGGTGCGGATCATCACCGCGCGCTCGAAGTGACGGATGCCGTGTTTTTTGATCATTTCGCGGATGATGCCCGGCCGCGGCTCCATGCCGGCGTCGTCGAGGAAGCACATGATTTCGTCCACGTGCCTGCCGACCGCGTCCTCCGCATGATCGCAGGCAAGGGCCGCGGCGTTTTTGTTGATCGAAAGAACCATCCCTTCCGTGTCGATCGAAACAACGCCGTCGCCGATGCTTTCCATGGTCACCGCAAGCAATTCCTTCTCGGCTTCAAGGACCTCGGCAATCCTCTTCCGTTCCGATATCTCCTGCAGCGTCCCGATAATTGCGGGTCCGCCTTCAAGCTCGATAAGACCCACACTTTGCGCCACCCATCCCTCGCTGCCGTCTTTTCTGACATACTTGAATTCATATTCCGTTTCCTGGGCCTCGCCCCGCATGCGCGTCCTGTAGCGCTCGCGCACCAGGTCCCTAAAATCGGGATGCACGATTTCCCAGAAGTTCCTGGCGAGCAGTTCTTCGCGCGAGTACCCGGTGCCTTTCTCGATGTAGGAATTGACATAGAAGAACTTCGCGTTCTTGACGATGAATATTCCCGTGCCGGCGGTCTCGGCGAGCGTCCTGAACCTCTCCTCGCTCTGCCGCAGGCTCTCTTCGGCCGCCTTGCGCTCCGTGACGTCGCGCACGTGTTCGATGACGCCCTTGACCTCGCCGGTCTTCTTGTCAATTATCGGAAACGAATAGAGATCCTGCCACCCTTTCACCCTGCCGTCCTTGTCCTGCAAGGGAACCAGCTCGTGGGCGGCCTTGCCCGTTTGTAGGGCAACGATGCTCGGGCACAACCTGCAAGGTTCAGAACGTCCGTGGTACACCTCATAGCATTTCTTCCCCGCGATCGGGAGCGCATGGGCATACCATTGTTCCATTTTCTCATTCACCCGCACGATGGCAAGGTCGTTGTCAAGCACGCTTATCCCGTCCTGTATGCTCGCAAAGACATCCGCCAAAAATTTTTCGTTTGCGGCAATCGTTTCGCTTGCCTCCATCGTCTCGGTGATGTCGCGCGATATTCCCATCGTGGAAACGACAGAGCCGCCGGAGGTTCTGAGCGGTACAAGGACGGTGGAGAGCCATAGAGTTTTCCCACGAAATCGTATCTCATTGCGAAAGGCAAGGGGATTGTATTTCCCGATGCGATCAGGTAATTTCGCATCTCGAAGCGTAATTTCGGCGACAGGGAGAAACTCCCGTAACATCCTGCCAAGAATCTGTTCCTTTGGTACCCCGAAGAACCGTATCAGGGCGCTGTTGACATAGGTGATCCGCATTTCCAAGTCAAGAATGTAGATAAAATCCTGCGCCGACTCGGTGAGAAGCCGGTAATGCTCCTCGCTGTCGCGCAGTTCCGCCTCAATCTTTTTTCTCCCCTCGATTTCTTCGCTCAGGTTTTCGTTGACGCGCTTAAGCTCCGAGGTGCGTTCGTCAACCTGTTGCTCGAGGTTTTTCCTGATGTCGGCAAGACTGTTCTGCGCCTCCTCGAGGTCGTCCATCATCATGTCGAGACCGCAGAGCACTTTGGTGAGAACGTGGTCGTGAGGCAGCGCGGAAACGTCGATCCGTTTTGAAAAATCACCGCTGGCAATGTGCGCGAACACGTCGAGTATTCTCTCGAAATAGCCCGCGCTTTCGGGGTTCACGCTGTCGGGTGAAAAATCAGTCATGTTTCCTGCCGTTGTGGTCGTTGGTAATCCCGGCGTAGGCCCTATTCCATCAGCCATCGCAGCGCATCGTCTTCGTTGCCGAACATCCGGATCTTATTGGACGGTTTGATGGCCAGAAAAAACGAAATTGCCACGTTCATGAAGGGGTTTTTCCCAAGAAGGGCCACTTTGTAAACGTCGTCATGGTCCAGATTGCGCAACAATTGACGACGCGCTTCCGGAGAGCCTTTTCCCAGGCTGTCGGCGACCCCCAGAATCCGTATTTTCTTCGGGTCCTTGAGCCGCGCAGCCGCTGCGCGGCTCTCCTCGAGGAACCGTTGCACCATGTCCTCGTCGAGGTTGCCGTCGAAATTCTGACGGATTATCTGATGCTCTTCATCGAGGTAAACGGAGATTTTTCCCATGTCTATCCTCGCTGCAAGGTTATTTCGGGCCGCCTAAAAGCGCCTCATTCATCGCGCCGGTCCGGTATCCTCTTGTGTCGATGGCGACATAGGTGTATCCTGCCTGCCGGAGCGCATCTTC
>DATFYJ010000149.1:0-6629 GCA_035315105.1 Chitinivibrionales bacterium | reverse complement strand
CGCCGAACTTGCGGTACTCGTCGAGCCTGCACGAATTGACGAGCCTGCCCTCAAAGACCGTGATGTCGGGACAGCTCTCGCACATGTCAACATCGCCGTCAAGCGCATCGGGCGCCTGGACGATGCCGATGCCCACCGAGTTCACCGGCCGGAAGAGGTTGAACGGGTTTCGAAGGTAGCGCAGCATGGCGTTTCTGACGCTCTTGTCGAAAAGCGACATCAAGAAGACGATCCGGCCGGTGCTCTTGTTCCTGAGGTACAACGCATACGTTCCGAAAAAAAGATGATGCATGGTCTGGACGAATTCCATGGCTTTTTTCCCCATCGACCCAAGCGGCCTGCCGTTGCAGCACAGCGTCATGCCGGCGAGCCATTTGAACGACGTGTGCTTTTTCGTGCCGCCGAGATACACGCACGGCGCGTATTCCGGCACCGCCGCCTTGATAGCGGCGTAGACATCGGTTGACATTATGGAGAAATCCTCCCCGGTCTGCTGCTGAAGCGCATACCCGAGCGATTCCTCGTCGAGCCGCACCCTCCTGCCTTTCACCAGATACTCGCGGCTTCCGTCGATAAGCGCGCCGCGATAGGTCATGAAGGTGTATCCCTGCACCTTCCTGCTGTTGCGGATTGTCCATTTGATAAGATCGGGGACGTACTGCAGGGAATCGCGGTACACGGTGCTGTTGAAGTTGCACGAGATGCCGCCCACCTGCCAGACAAGCTCGGCAAGCTCCTTGCGGAGCGCGCACAGGTCGAGCTCGTTCTTGCCTTCCCATCCGGGACGGTTCTGGTGCATGTCGACGTGAAGGCCGACCCCCACGAGGCCCGCCTTCCGCAATTCGGAAAGCATGGGCTTGGTGTGCGCCACGCCGTTGCCGAGCATAAACGGTTTGAGCTTCTGCTGCGTGATGTGGGCGACGATATCGATAATTTGAGGATGGAGGATGGGTTCTCCTCCGGCAAGGGTGATGTTGTCGACGTTGCGCCACTGCTTGAGGAATGCAATTTCTTCCTTGATCGCATCAAACGGCTTGTGGCCTTCGAGACGCTGGCGGTAGCAACCCTGGCACTTGAGGTTACAAATGTCGGTTATCTCAACCCAGCCCTGCGGGTTGTCGTTGAGCGACCAGGGGAAACGGTAAAGATTGCGTTTGTCAAGTGATGGAACGGAACTGTTCATGCGTTATTCCTTCTTGGATAAGGGTCTTGTGCCTCCCCCCTCTGCCCCGAGATTCCTGCCCACCGGCGGAGTGCCGGTACGCACCAATATACAATTTTGGCGGCAGTGTGGGCTTCTCGAAACTTATTAGATTTTAAAATGTAAGATTAATTACAATAATTGGGCGTTACCATCCCCTTCTTTAAAATAGGAAAATAAATACTTGGGCGCCCCGCGGCTTCACCGCGGCGGCCCTCCTTCCAGGCTCGGCCGTTCGGCCTCGTTGCCGGACCGCCCCGAAGCCGCGTTGCGGCGGGGTCGGCCGGCAATTCGCTCTAACTCACCTTCCAGTCCGGCCTGGCGCGCGCAAACCGCTGCTTTCATCAGTCAATTACTTCCTCTCGCGCCAATCGGCTATCGCAGCATATTAGTCAACGCATCTTTCTTTACTTTTCAACTCTTCAACGCTTTTCTTCTCAACTCCTCAACCTCTCAACTGCTTTTCGCGGGTGCCCCCCAACCGAGGCATCTTTCTCGCAAATCAACTTTCTCGGGGTGCATTCAGGAGGGGGTAGCGGAGGGATCTGAGGACGAAGTCCGAAGAGACCGGAGCGAGGGGGACGACCCATGTGACCCTTGGGAATCCCTGACGAGGGAGAAGTACCCGACGGGGTAAACCTCCCCCTTTGACGTCTTTCATGAGGCACCAAGAAGCGGGGCGCCCATTTTTTTCTCTTGCAGAATTATTGTCCGGCAATTTCCTTGAATTCCCGAGTGCTCCTGAGGGCGGAGAGCTCCCTGTCCCTTTTCCACGCCGAAAAATCGGTGAACCCGGCGGCAGAGGACTTTCTGAGCCAGGCAAAGGCCGAGTCGGCTTCTTTCTTGAGGGAAAAACATTCGGCGATCCTCCAGCAGGCCCGGGCGGCCAGATTCTTCGATGCGAGCGCGGCAGTGTAATCGGCGATCGCCTTGTCGTACTGCCCGAGCGCCTTGTAAGCGTTCCCTCGTTGCAGATAGGCAAGATACCGCAGGCCATTGTATTCAAGAGGCGAAAGCAGGGCAATGGCGCGCGTCAACCCGGCGATTGCGCCGTCGTACTTCTTCTCGTCGATCAACGCGATTGCCCGGTTGATGATGACCAAGGAATGGTCGGGGGAAAGAGCGAGGGCGGTGTCGAAGTCCCGTATCGCCCGGTCGAGGTCGCCGCTCCTGTAGTAGGTGGTCCCTCTGCCGAAATATGCATTTACAAAGTGGGTTTTCGGGTCGAACCCGTACGAGCTGGTGTCAAGTTTGATCGCCGCGGTATAGTCGGCGATCGCCTCCTCGTATTTCCTCAACGATTTCAGCGTCGCGGCCCTCTTGGTGTAGGCATCCGCGCATTTCGGGTTGATGCGTATCGCGAGGGAGTAGTCGGCAATCGCGCCTTCGCGGTCGTTGCCTATGTCCTTTAGTACGCCGCGGTTCGTGAGCGCAGTTACCTGCGAACTGTCCAGCGAAATCGCTGCAGTATATTCTGCGATCGCGCTGTCGTACTGGGCCCTGCTGAACTTGTCCGGGTCGGCAATGTGCCTGAGCCTTGCAAAGTTCGGATTGGTTGCCATTGTCGAGTTGTAATACAGCGCAGAACCAAGCCCGTTGTGTGCCACTGCGTTGCGCGGGTCGACTGCAATTGCCGCCTTGTAAAACGCGGCCGACGAGTCGAGAAGACCGGTGTAGAGGAAAAGATCGCCCAAACCCGAAAGCGCGGCGGTGTTGTACGGATCGTGCGTCAGGACCCGCCTGAACGCGGCAAACGCCTCGGCGCGATTACCGTACTTCTTCACGGCATTGCCCCGGTCGATAAGCTTGCTTATCTCTCCCCCGGCAAGCGCGGTGTCTTGACCAACAGCACTTCCGTTTGCGGCAACCTTTACGGACTTGAGCTCTCTGGACAAGGAGGATTTTTGTTCTCTGGCCGCGTTGCGCTTCGCAGCCGCCTCAGGCAGGTGTATTCCTCGCTTTAGGGCCTCACGGTCCCAGCTTGGCGCCAGCAATGTAATGGTTGCGGCGGTTTCTCCTGCCGGCACTTCCTGTACGACCGCCAACGACGGCGAACGCATCTCGCGACTGCGCAACAGCCTTGCCGTCCACTCTTTCTGCGTTGAACTGAGAAAATCCGGTGCAGCAGTTCTCGGCCTCTGTGCATGGAGCCACAGACCAAAAAGAACACCCGCCGCCAGCGCCGCCGTTTCGATTGCAGCCAGCCTGTGCCCGCCTGCAATGGCAAAGACATCGTTACGGTCTGTCAATGCCTGCGCATACTCGCCATCGGAAAGCAGCCTGCCTTCCGGTTCCTCGATCGCAAGGTCGGCGGCGGAATCGTCGTAGCTTTTCAAGAAAGAATGATATTCCATATACCGGTCCTCATACTATTAGATTTGGGAACCGGGAAAAGGTTGGACTAATTCTCGAATATAAAAAGGCTGTTGGGCGTTACCCTCGCTATGCTCGGGCCGGTCTCCCTGCGGGCTCGGCTGGTCAGCCTCGTTGCCGGTCCGCCCCTAGTCGCCTTCGGCGAGGGGTCGGCCGGCAATGCGCTTTGGCTCACCCTCCGGTCCACCTAACGCGCGGCAAAGGAAGTCTATTCAGTCAAGTCTTTAATTGCGCCAGCCGGAATCACTAGGCAACAAGAGGAGATTGCTTCGCTGCGCTCGCAATGACATTTTGATTTCAATCCGCATTCCGCAATCATTAATCCACAATTCTACTTGGGTGCCGCCACAACAATGTATGGTCTCGCAACTGCTCCATCACGGCGGACACCCAGGAGGGGGTAGCGAAGGACACCGCAGGCTGAAGGCCGAGGAGGCCGGAGCGAGGGGGATACTTCCCCCACCTTGATGAATCTTAGTTTACACTTAGGAATTACTTGAACATCTTCTCATACTCCCCATACCCCTCTCTCGAAAGGTCTTCCCGCGGGATAAAGCGGAGTGCCGCCGAATTGATGCAGTAACGAAGGCCTCCGGCGGCCGCGGGACCGTCGTTGAAAACATGACCGAGGTGGGCGTTTCCTGCCGAACTGCGGACTTCGGTCCTTTCCATGCCGAGAGAGGCGTCGGACTTTTCCTTGACGGCACCAGGTGATATCGGCTTTGTAAAGCTGGGCCAGCCTGTTCCCGATTCGAACTTGTCGGTGGAGCAGAACAGCGGCTCGCCCGTGGTGACGTCGACGTAAATGCCCTCGCGGTGGTTGTTCCAGTACTCGTTTGCAAACGACGGCTCGGTACCGCACAGCTGCGTCACGTTGTACTGCTCGCGGGTGAGCAATTTCTTCAGGTCGCCGTCGGACGGCTTGGCATACGAAGGTTTCGGCCGGTCGGAATCCGGCAGCGGTATCTTCCAATGAAGCTCCAGAAATCCTTCGCGGCCCGACCCTTTCTCGTATGCCTTGAAGTGCGCGGGCGATTTGCAGTAGTACTTCTGGTGGTACTCTTCCGCTTTGTAAAAGTCGGACGCCGGAAGTATTGCGACGACTATCGGCTTGTTAAACTGGTGCGACGATTCAAGAGCCGCCTTTGAGCGTTCGGCGAGCATTTTCTGCTCAGGAGTATGATAAAAGATCGCCGTCCGGTACTGCCTGCCCCTGTCGGCAAACTGGCCGCCCGCATCAGTGGGATCTATGCTTCTCCAGTACACATCAAGCAGTTTGTCGTAGGATATTTTCGCCGGATCGTACACCACCTGCACCGCCTCCATGTGGCCGGTCGTGCCGGTGCACACCTGTTCGTAGGTGGGGTTCTTTACCGTGCCGCCGGTATATCCGACAGTCACGCCTGCAACGCCCGGCAGCGAATCGAACGGCGGCTGCATGCACCAGAAGCATCCGCCGGCAAATGTTGCAATCGCGGTCGCTCCCGAGGTATCCGATTCTGCAAGAAATGCGCCCATAATAATTGCTCCTATAAGTACCGCATGTTTCACATTGCCCTCCCTCGTGTATCCACATTTACTACGGCAGGATGAGCGCAAAAATTGTGATCCCTGCCCCAAGGCTTTCCAGCATCGATTGCCTTTCTTGCGCTCATTTGATCCTGTTTCTTGACGTATCTTAATGGCATAGTGAAAACCACCGCGCCTTTTCATCCAAACATTGCTTGTTTATAATTACCCCAATGCGCCCAACACTGTACGAACAACTTCTCAAATGCGACAAACCCGTCAACGACGAATTGCTGGGCCGGTTCCTCTCATATGTTGAAGACCGCCACCTTACGCTGTATCCTGCTCAGGAAACCGCAATATTGGAATTGTTCGAAGAAAAAAACGTGATCCTGAATACTCCCACCGGGTCGGGAAAATCCCTGGTTGCGATGGCGGCCCATTTCAAGGCGCTGGCGCAGGGCAAACGTTCGGTGTATACCTGCCCGGTAAAGGCGCTGGTCAACGAGAAATGGCTCGCCCTGTGCCGCGAGTTCGGGCCCGACAACGTGGGGCTGTGCACCGGAGACGCAACAGTCAACCATGACGCGCCGATACTGTGCTGTACCGCGGAAATTCTCGCCAACATTGCATTGCGCGAGGGAGAAAACGCGAATGTCCAGGACGTGGTGATGGACGAGTTCCACTACTACGCGGACCGCGAGCGCGGCGTTGCCTGGCAGGTACCGCTGCTCACGCTTCCGCAGGCCCGGTTCCTTTTGATGTCGGCCACGTTGGGAGACACGAAGTTCTTTGAAGAAGAACTCACGCGGCTAAACGCCCGGTCCACGGTAAGCGTCGTCTCCACCGACCGCCCTGTACCGCTTGTCTACTCCTACGCGGTCACGCTGCTTTCCGCAACGGTCGAATCGCTTGTCGCGGAAGGTAAGAGCCCGGTTTATGTGGTGCATTTCACCCAGCTTGAGGCGGCGCAGAACGCGCAAAACTTTACGAGCATTAACATTTGCACGCGTGAAGAGAAAGACGCGCTTGCCAAGGCTGTGTCCGGTTTCAAGTTCAACAGCCCCTATGGCCCGGATATCAAGCGATGGCTGCGCCAGGGCATAGGAATCCACCACGCAGGGCTTCTGCCGAAGTACCGGGTGCTTGCCGAACAGCTGGCGCAGCAGGGGCTGCTCAAAATCATCTGCGGAACCGATACTCTCGGCGTGGGCATCAACGTTCCCATCCGCACGGTGCTGCTCACCCGCCTTTGCAAATACGACGGTCAGAAGACCGCGATCCTGAGCGCGCGTGACTTCCACCAGATAAGCGGTCGCGCAGGCCGCAAGGGGTTCGACGAGTGCGGCTGGGTGGTGGCCCAGGCGCCGGAGCACACCATAGAAAACGCGGCGCTCGAAGAGAAGAAGTCGCAGCGCGGCAGGAAATTCGTCAAGCGAAAACCGCCGGAAAGAAACTTTGTCAACTGGGACATTGCCACCTTCAACCGCCTGGTTGCGGCAAAGCCCGAACAGCTCGTGTCGCGTTTCCAGGTTTCCCACGGCAT
>DATFYJ010000148.1:0-5336 GCA_035315105.1 Chitinivibrionales bacterium | reverse complement strand
CTCGACGATTTCCCACACGCGCCGGTCAAACGGCAGCACGAACGAGACCATGTCGAACGCGAGGATCACCCAGAAGTAGTATTTCCACGCCAGCGCTTTCATCACCATCAAATGTAAGACCGCGTAGCGCGTTTGCGCAAGGAAATAATGCGCAGCGCGCGTTTGTATGATGCGGGCGCAAAGCGTAAACGTATTTTTATTTTATCATGGGACTCTCCGCGGGAATAGTAGGTCTGCCGAACGTGGGGAAATCGACCCTGTTCAACGCGCTGTGCAACGGCAAGGCGCAGGTGGAGAACTATCCGTTCACCACCATCGACCCCAACACCGGCGTGGTGGCGGTGCCCGACGACCGGCTCGACCGCATCACCCGTCTCTCGCCCACGCAGAAAGTGGTGCCCGCGTTCCTGGAACTGCTCGACATCGCGGGCCTTGTCAAAGGCGCATCAAAAGGCGAGGGCCTGGGCAATCAGTTTCTGGGACACATCAAGAACGTGAACGCCATCGTGCACGTGGCGCGCTGCTTTGAAGACGAGAATGTGGTGCATGTGGAAGGATCGGTCGACCCTGTTCGCGACGTTGGCCTTGTCGACACCGAGCTGATGCTCGCCGACCTCGGCACGGTCGAACGGGGCATTGCCAGGGTGGAAAAGGCAGCAAAATCCGGCGACAAGGAGCTCAAGGAGCAGCTTGCCGCTTTCCAGAAGGCATTCGACGCGCTTTCGGCAGGAGCGGCCGCAAGAAAACTGGCCCTCACCCACGAGGAGCTTGCCGCGCTCGCAGAGCTCAACCTTCTCACCGCCAAACCCGTGCTGTACGTGGCCAACGTGGATGAAGATTCAGTCTTGTCGGACAACGCTGCAGCCGCGGCACTCCGGAAGCATGCCGAAGCCGAAGGATCGGACATGGTGCGCATCTGCGCTAAGATCGAGGCAGAGATCGCCGACCTTCCGCAGGAAGAGCGGCCCGAGTTCCTTGCCGGACTGGGCCTTGACAAATCAGGACTCGCGCTCCTTGCCCAGGCCGCCTACCGGCTTCTCGGGCTCGAAACGTTCTTTACGGCCACCGAAAAGGAGAACCGCGCCTGGACCGTGAGGAAGGGGGCGATTGCCGCGAAGGCGGCCGGCGCCATTCATTCCGATTTTGAAAAGGGGTTTATCCGCGCCGAGGTGTTTACGCTCGGAGACCTCGAACATTACAAATCGGAAGTTGCGATACGCGCCGCGGGCAAGGTGCGGTCGGAGGGCAAGGATTACATCGTTCAGGACGGGGATATCATATTTTTCAGATTCAACGTCTAACGAGAACCTTCACCGCGGAGGACACGGAGAAGAGTAGTGGAAAGTTGACAGTTGGCAGTTGACAGTGGGACAAATCTGCAACGGTTTTCATTTTTTTACTATGGCTCATTCCTTTCTCCGCATTCTCTGTGGTGAATATTTCTTTGCGAACTTTGCGCCTTTGCGGTAAATCTCTCTCACGGAATCCAGGATGAAACATCACCTCCTCTACCTCTACCGCTGGATCATGTGGAACATAGGCTCCCGCCTGTTCATACGTTTCTACCTTGGCCCGCTGTATCACTTTACAAAATCAAAAGACGCCAAGCCTCTCCCGAAGCCGCCGTTTATCATCGCGTCGAACCACGGCACGTTCTTCGACCCGTGGATCATCGGATACTACAGCAGGTATCCGTTCGCAATCATGTGCAATGACGAGGCGTTTTCCCGCGGCCCGGTCTCGCGCTGGTACCTTAACAGCATCGGCGCGTTTCCCAAAAAGAAAGGCACGTCCGACTTCCGCGCAATGAAGAAGACCGTTTCCCTTTTATCACAGGGCTATCCGGTGTGCATTTTCCCCGAAGGCCAGACAAGCTGGGACGGCGAGACCCAGCTTATTTACAAAGGCATAGAGAAGATCGCTCGGCACAGCAAGGCAAGCCTCGTGCTCACCCGCGTGACCGGGAATTTCCTCACCAAGCCCTGGTGGGCCGACGTTATCCGCAAAGGCCGTATCACGGTCACCTGCGACGTGGTCACGCCGGAGCGAATGAAATCGCTTTCGGACGACGAGCTGTTCGGCATCATGAAATCGTATATCGCGCACAGCGACATCAAGGACCCTGCGAACATGCCGAAGAATTTCTCCGGCACAGACCTGGCGCTCGGGCTTGAGCGGTTCGTGTGGATGTGCGCGTCATGCGGCACGGAAGACGCGCTCACGACCACGAGCGACCAGATCCACTGCGCCTGGTGCGGCTCGGCATGGACGATTGACGCAATGTGCAGATTGACGCCGGGGAATCCCGGAGGTCAGCACGTCGGCGACCTTCACGACTGGGCGCAATGGCACCGCAGCCGGGTGCTCGCGAAGATCAAATCGGCCGGTCCCGGTGCCGCGCTCACCGCGAGCGCCGGCGTGCTTCTGCAGACGGGCAAGGAAAATTTCTCGTTTGCCGACGCAGGCGTCGGAACCATGTCCCTCACCCCGCAGACCCTCACGTTTGCATTTGACAACAGCCACACGCCCACAGTTTCCTTTCCCGTCAAGGACATCGAAACCGTGGTCATCCAGAAGCGCGATATCGTCGAGTTCGGGTACAAGGGCATGTTATACCGCTTTGTTTTCTCCCGCCACAGCCCCATGAAGTGGATTTACTATTTAAGATATTTGAAAGGGTATGAAAAGTTTGAAGAGCAAGGATATATAGGCTAATAATAGAAGATTTCGGGGGAGAAGTATCTCCCCCGGCCTCGGCCTCCTCGCCGCGCAGCGCGTCTGCGGGGTCCTCGGCACTCCCCTCTCCAGGGTGTACCCCAAGTAAAAGTATTGGCAAGAATCAACCTTCTGTTGGGGGGCACCCGCGAGGTGCGGTTGGAGATGGAACCTGTTGATTCTTGTCTCCCCCTTAACAAGGGGGAGGTGCCGAAGGCGGAGGGGGATTTTCCACAATGGTTGCGTTGCGAAGGGGCGACGACTCACGAGCGTCAAGCGAGCGACCTTGGCGCGCCCCTTCGCAGGAAGGGGTGTGGGTGCAGATCACCGCCCGCCGAATTTCGGCGGGCGGAAGCTGCACCCCAGGGGAAACCACGAAGTGGTTGCCCCACCAGATCTTTATTTTTTAATATTCACTTTGTACATCCAATGATGCCTGTCCTCAATCTCCCCGTACTGCATCCCCGTTATCTCATTGTAAAGCTGAGCAAGCGTGGGGCCGGCCTCGTCTTCCTTTCCGAAGACGTAGACCTTGTCGCCGTGCCGGATTGAATGCACCGGCGTGATGACCACCGCCGTGCCGCACGCGCCGACCTCGGCGAACTGCGCGAGCTCCTCGACAAGGACCTTTCTGCGCTCCACCGTGAGGCCGAAGTCGCGGGCGATGTCCTGGAGGCTGTGGTTGGTGACGCTCGGCAGCACCGACGACGAGTCGGGCGTCACGTACCGCCGGTCCTTGGTTATGGCGATGAAATTCGACGTGCCGAACTCGTCGATGTACCGGCGCGTGGCCGAATCGAGGTACAGGCATACCGGGTACCCCTTATCCGATCCGTCAAGGTCACCCATCATGCCCGCGGCATAGTTGCCCGCGGCCTTCACGTTCCCCACCCCCCTGGGGGCGGCGCGGTCGTACTGCTCCTGGATGTATGCCTTTACAGGGAAGAAACCGTTCTTGTAATACGCTCCCATGGGCGTGGCCAGCATCGCAAACAGGTAGTCTTCGGACGGGTGCACGCCGATGTGCGGGCTGGTGCCCAAAAGAAACGGCCGAAGGTACAGGCTCGCGCCGGTGCCGTAGGGCGGAACATACTCCCTGTTGAGCGCGATGAGCTTTTCGGCCATCGACAGAAATAGTTCCTGCGACGGAGGCTCCATCACGAGCCGCCGTGCCGTGCTGGCGAGCCGCTGCGCGTTCTGGTCGGGCCGAAATATGGCGACCGACCCGCCCTTGCCGCGAAACGCCTTGAGCCCCTCGAAGCATGCCTGGCCGTAATGAAAGCACGTCGCCGCAACATGCAAGGTAAGGTGCGGATCGGTACAGGTTTGTATCCCGCCCCATTTCCCGTTCTTGTATTCGCACGTGACGTAACAGTCGGTCTGCATATACCTGAACCCAAGGTTTTTCCAGTCGATGTTCTTTGCCATATCGTATCTCCGTTTCCCGTTTCCCTACAACCGGCCCGAGCCGTGCCGCAGGCGTTCGTCCTTCATGAGCTTATACTTGAGGCTGTCGATGAGCGCCAGCCATGAGGCCTCGATCACGTTCGTCGAGACCCCCACGGTTCCCCACCGCTCCTTCCCGTCCGACGATTCGATGAGCACGCGCACCTTGGCCGCGGTCCCTTCCTTGCCGTCAAGCACGCGCACCTTGAAGTCCTCGAGTTTCACCTCGCGGAGGTTCGGGTAGAATTTGACAAGCGCTTTCCTGAGCGCGTTGTCGAGCGCGTTGACCGGCCCGTCGCCCTCGGCCGCGGTGTGCTCGTATACGCCGTCCTTTTTGAGCTTGATGGTCGCCTCGGAAAAGAGGGCGCCGTTTTCCCGCTTCTCCTCGATCACCCTGAACCCCTTGAACTCGAACGACTCGGCGAATTTGCCGAGCATTTCCTGTGCGATGAGCTCGAACGACGCGTCGGCCGCCTCGAACTGGTACCCTGCCACCTCCAGCTTCTTGATTTTTGCGAGCAGCCCTTTCACCAGCGGTCCGTGTTTGTCAAGGCCCTTCTGCATCGCGGACAGCTTTTCGAGGATGGTGCTCGAACCCGCCTGCGACGACACCACGAACTGACGGGAATTGCCCACGGTCTCGGGCTTCACATGTTCGAACGATTCGTTCGCCTTGCGCACGCCGTCGGCATGCGCGCCGGCCTTGTGTGAGAACGCGCACTCGCCCACGTACGGCTGGCGCATGTTGGGCGCCACGTTGGCGACTTCGGACACGAATATCGATACCTCGGTGAGCCTGCGCAATGCCTCCGGTGCGATCACCCGGCGCCCCAGCTTGAGCTGCAGGTCGGGAATGACGGTGCAAAGGTTCGCGTTGCCGCACCGCTCGCCGATGCCGTTGATTGTTCCCTGCACCTGCACCGCGCCCTCGCCGACCGCAAGAAGGGAATTCGCATCGGCGCAGCCAGCGTCGTTATGCGTGTGCACGCCGAGGCTGTTATGCGCGCGGCGCTTCACGTCCTGCCATATGGCAAGAAACTCCGCCGGCAGCGTACCGCCGTTGGTGTCGCACAGGACAATCACCCGGGCGCCCGCGTCGCTTGCCGCGGCAAGAGTCCGCATGGCGTACTCGCGGTTGTGCCGGTAGCCGTCGAAAAAGTGTTCCGCGTCGTAGA
>DATFYJ010000147.1:0-8178 GCA_035315105.1 Chitinivibrionales bacterium | reverse complement strand
TCCTTTTTTCGAGTGATTGGGGCGATGCGGCCGCGTCCGCGGCTGCGGATCTTGTAGTTCACATCGGAACGCAGGTCGCAGGCAAACCCTATATCGAAAGCGAAGGCTGCGGTAGCTGGTGCTACGGTAGCGGCAACTATTGTGGTGTAGGTACACAACACGGCGGATGCGGCTCATCAAGCATGGCGGCTGCCGGACCCAAAGGATTTTTGTTAGCTGATATGTGGCTGCAGGCGCCTCCGCCTCTTGGTCCCAACATGAATCCAGGCACCACCAGCGTCGGCATACGCGCTCAGCTCGTATCACTGAAAAACGCATGGGGTTCATGGAACCCGCCCCCGCCCCTGGTGGTTGGGGTATCGCACGAGCTCCCGTCGCGGCGCATTGCGACCACTGCCTATGATAATGTCAAAGTATTCGACCTGCGCGGTAAACTGGTTGCGACGCATTTTGGCAACATGCCAAACGCAAGCATGAAGTTATTATCCAGGAATACGGGCGTGAATGTCGTGGTTTACAGCAAGGGAAATGATATTATTAATATCAAATCTTTCTGCAATACGGGTCGTTGAAAAGGTCTTTTGCAAAGAGGCGGTTTTATGATAAGATTCGTCAACATCAGCCCGCTCGCGAAAAATCGAATTATCTATCAGTTGAACAGTTACAAGGTTTTTATGCCATAATTGACAATGACAGGCACCAAGTTACAAAAGGAGTAAGTATGAATTCTCTGCGTATTTTATCGAAGAAAAAAAACGGGATAGTCGTTGGAACTCTGGCCTTTGTCGGTCTGATTTGCATGCCTTGTTTTTCCGGGCAGTATGTCTTTTCGGTGTCCGGGACAAAAACATATCTGAATGGCCAGGAAATCCTGCTTAAAGGGTTCCGGTGCTCAAATTCGCTTATCAGTGACTCTGCGGCAAACGACCTGATAGCGCATCTTGACTCATTCGAGTTATACGGACTTAACTCGTTCAGCGTTTATTTCCAAGGCTCGCGCTACGGCAACATTCCGGGGTATAATCAGGACGCGACGCTCAACCCGACCATCAGCGCGCGTGCGGGCAAAATCATTGAGGCTGCCGACGCGAGAGGGATGGTGGTCCTTGTCGGAATGTGCTACTATGGAACGAACAATGCAAATTGGTCAAACTGGACGCAGCCGGATTTCGATCGTTGTGTTGCAAATACTGTGACTTGGGCAAAAAGCCATAACTACCATAACGTGTTTTTTGATCCCGACAACGAAGGCATGGCATATCAACAAAAAAAATATGCAAGTACAGACAGCACGATTCTAGCAGGAAAAGGAGTCGACCCCGCCGCTGTCATGGCGGGATATATCGGAATTTGTCCTGCAGCAGCAGACCTTGCAATTCATATTTGTTCTTCAGACCCGAACAAGCCCTATGTTCAGACCGAAGGTGCCGGCAAGTGGACCTACGGAACCGACAATTATACAAATGTCGGGGAATATTCGGCTTCGGAGGTGTCATCCGACATCACCTCATCTTTGAATCAATTAAAGAGTGGCCAAGGATTTTTTCTTGCATCAACATGGCTGCAGGCAGTTTCGCCCTTAGGCCCTAATGCCGGTTTCGGCGGATACGGTTCCGCTGCAGATCCGGGCGTACGCTGGTGGGTGGATACGATACGAGCCAAATACGGGCCTTATGTTCCGCCGCCGCCAACAGCAGTTACCTTTGCTCCCTTGTCAATAAACGGGAACAATGCTTTTGATGAGTTGAAGCTGTTTGATGTACGCGGAAGGTTGCTCGAACGGTTCACGTTTAACGGCAACACATCGGTCGAAAATATTCCGCGGATCAAACTTGCCGGACCATATCTTGCCGTATTCAGCAGAAACGGGACTGCCGTGAATATCAAGCGGATCTGTAATCCTGCAAGGTAACAACGAGCGGCTTCGCGGTTCGCATGCGGTTGTCGTCCGGAAAAGGCGATTCTCCCCTCTCTTGATGCCTTTGTCCTGTATGCAGTTGCTGTGAACTGGTCGCCCGCTCCATTCTTCACAACATCGCCTTTCCGCCCACGAGATCTTGGCTCCTCTCCTTTTACCTTTCGCCTGTTTGTTGATTTTGGATTGGCGAAAGATTTGCCTTTACTGAGTCAATTTCCTCTGCCGCGCGCCAGGCCGGACTGGAAGGTGCGCTGGAGCGCATTGCCGCCTGACCACGGCCCAAAGGGGTCTCATGGCAGGCGGCAACGAGGCCAAAAGGCCGAGCCTGGAAGGAGGGCCGCCGCCGAAGGCGGGGCGCCCAAGTTTTTTATACTTCTCTCTTATCTTCGTCTTGACGAAGGCAAGGGGAACGCCCAACACCTTTTATATACTTCAATCTTTTATCCAGCCTACTTTGCAATCCTGCGAGTAAATTATTTTACCTTTGATACCAAAACCACAAAAAAGGCACAGCGGCCATGGCGAACAAAATCACTGCCGGGATTCTCGGCGCGACCGGGTACACGGGCATCGAGCTGGTCAAACTTCTTGCGAGGCACGCGCACGCGTCAATCGCGTTCGTGTCCTCGCAATCGTACGCCGGCCAGAAGCTGAGCGCCGTGTTCCCGCAAGTGAAGGGCATCTGCGACAAGGTCCTGCTCGCACCCGACAAGACCGCAGAGATCGCCGTCGACTGCGTCTTTTCCTGCCTGCCGCACGCCACGTCGGCCGGGTTCCTGTTGCCCTTTATCAATAATTCGGTGAGGGTGATCGACCTCAGCGCCGACTTCAGGATCAGGGACCCGAAGGAATACGCTGTCTGGTACAAGACCGAGCACCCCTGCCCGGAGCTTTTGTCCGAGGCCGTCTTCGGACTGTGCGAATGGTACAAATGCGACATCGCAAAGGCCAGGATCGTGGCGAACCCCGGCTGCTATTCCACAAGCATCATGCTGCCGCTCCTGCCGCTGTTCAAAGACAAGGGCACCACCCTTTCGCTGGTCATCGCGGATTCGAAATCGGGCGTGAGCGGCGCCGGGCGGACCCTCAAGCTTTCGAGTCATTTTGTGGAAGTGCACGAAAATTTTTCCGCCTATTCGGTGGGCCACAGCCACCGGCACATCGCGGAAATCGAGCAGGAGTTTTCGAAAGCCTGCGGCAAACCCGTGACCATCACGTTTTCGCCGCACCTTCTCCCCACGAACCGGGGTATTCTATCGACCATCTACCTCACCACGAACCGGACCGCGGCCGAGTGTCTTGACATTGTAGGAAAGGCCTACCGGGACGAGCCGTTTGTGAGGATGCGCGAGCCTTCCGACCTGCCGACCACGGGCGGCGTGACCAACACGAACTTCTGCGACATCACGTTTACCGCGGGCGAAAACGGCAGGCCCGTGATCGCGGTGTCGTCGCTCGACAATCTCGTGAAGGGCGCAAGCGGCCAGGCCGTGCAAAACATGAACATCATGTTCGGGTTTCCGGAGACTGCCGGGCTGCTTTGAACAAGAAAAAACCACCACAGAGGCACAGAGAGCACGGAGAGAAAAGTAAAAAAGAGTTTGAAATGAAAGGTTGAAGATTGAAGGTACTGGAATCGAGCAGGAATTCACTTCCCCATTTAATCTCAACCCAGTTTCATTCTCTGTGTCCTCTGTGTCTCAGTGGTGATATATTGTGATTTTGAATTAAAAAAAGGAACTCCTTCTGTGGAAACCGTGTGCATAAAGATCGGGGGCGCCACGCTCGACGCCCCGGGGTTTTTCCCCGCCTTCGGCAAAAGCCTTGCCGCCATTGTTTCTTCATGGTTTCCCGTGGTGATCCACGGCGGCGGAAAGGACATCGGCCGCCAGCTCGACCTGCTCAAGAAGGAATACACCTTCGTCGAAGGCATGCGCGTGACCGATGCCGAGACCGTGGGGACCGTGCAGATGGTGCTGTCCGGCGACGTCAACAAGCGACTGACAAACGCGCTGGAGACCGCGGGCGTGACCGCGCTGGGCATAAGCGGGGTCGACTGCAACCTGCTGTCGGCGTCGCGCATGACCGTGAAGGGCAGGGACATCGGCTTCGTGGGCGAAATACGCAAGGTTGACAAGAGAATAATCGACCTGTGCCGGGGCGAACGCATCGTGCCGGTGATATCGCCCATCTCCCGCGATGACGGCGGCAATATCTACAATGTGAATGCCGACGTCGCGGCAAGCGAAATCGCCGCGGCGCTGCATGCCGACCACCTGGTGTTCGTTTCCGACGTGGCGGGCGTGCTTGTCAACGGGTCGGTGAAACCCAGCATAAGGATATCAGAGATAGAGGGACTCATCGCCGCAGGACATATCAAGGGCGGCATGGTGCCCAAGGTGCGCGGCGCTGCCGAATCCGTGAACCGCGGAGTGGCGCGGGTCCACATCTGCGGATGGAACGGGGCGGATACACTTGTGCGGGAGCTTGATGCGGCAACGGCGGGGGGAACCGTTATTCTAAAGTGAAGAATTCACCGCAAAGACGCAAAGGTCGCAAAGAAGAAGATTCACCATGGAGACACTGAGAACATGGAGAAGAAATAGAGTTGAAGAGTTGAAAGGTTGAAGAGTCAAGAAGTTGACAGCAAGGATTTTCATCATGAACAAAGATCATAAAGCGCTTTCACAGAATCCAGACAACGCCGATGTATTTGTCCCCACGTTCTCGCGGAGCGGCGCGCCGCTCGTGCGGGGCGAAGGCATGTATCTGTTCGACGCCGACGGCAGGCGGTACCTTGATTTCGGCGCGGGCATCGCGGTGAATGCGCTCGGCCACGGCCATCCCGCCATCATCGCGGCGCTGCGGGAGCAGGGGTCGCTTCTCATCCATTCGTCGAACCTGTATTTCACCCAGCCGCAGCTGGCGCTGGCGAAACTGCTTTCAGAAAAAACGTTCGGCGGCAAGGTGTTTCTCTGCAACAGCGGCACCGAGGCGATCGAGGCGGCCATCAAGTTCTCGCGGAAACGGGCCGCGCAGATTGACAAAGGAAAGTACCACGTTCTTTCCTTCTCAAGCGGGTTCCACGGCCGCACCTACGGCGCGCTGTCGGCGACCGCCCAGGAGCATTTCCAGGACGGGTTCGGCCCCATGCTCGAGGGGTTCCACCACGCGCCGTTCAACGACATCGGAGCTGCCGGGGAAATGCTTGACAAGAACGACTATGCGGCCATCATCGTGGAGCCGGTGCAGGGCGAGGGCGGCGTTAATGTCGCGTCGAAGGAATTTTTACGGTTTTTGCGTGAGTATGCAAGCAAAAAGGACATCGCGCTGGTGTTCGACGAGATCCAGTGCGGCATGGGCCGCACCGGCACGCTCTGGTGCTGCGAGCAGTACGGCATCGTGCCCGACATCCTCGCGGCGGCAAAGCCTCTGGGCGGCGGGCTTCCGCTTGGCGCCGTGGTCTGCAAGGACCACATCGCAGCGGCCGTATCGCCCGGCAGCCACGGCACCACGTTCGGCGGCAACCCGCTCGCCTGCGCCCTCGGGTGCGTGACGCTCAACATCATCTCGCAGCCGGTCTTTCTTTCCAACGTCGTTAAGAGCGGCGACTTCCTGAAAAAAGGCCTCAGGGCGATGGCCGCGTCGCATCCGGGCATGAGGGAGGTGCGCGGCATGGGCCTGCTTGTCGGCGTGGAAATGGCTCACGATCCCAAGGAAATAATCCCCCTTTGCAAAGAGGAAGGACTTCTTGTGATCAAGGCCGAGCACAACACGGTGCGGTTCATGCCGCCGCTCATCGTTGAGGAAAAAGACATCACGGCCGCGCTGGCACTGTTCGGGAAAGTGCTTGTCAAATGCAAACTGTGACGCGGCGGGCGGCACCGCTCGTCAAAAGATAAATCGATCATATCCCCTTTCATTTTCCGAAAGGCATTGCAGCATGAAGAAAGTCGTCCTCCTCTACTCCGGCGGTCTTGACACGTCGATAATGATCCCCTGGCTCAGGGAGAACTACCGCTGCCAGGTGATCGCCATGTGCGCCGACGTGGGCCAGGCCGAGGAAACGCGCGGCCTCAAACAGAAGGCGTTTAAGACCGGCGCGTCAAAATTCTACCTTGAAGACCTGCGCGAGGAATTCATCGTCGATTACATTTACCCCACGCTGCGCGCCGGGGCCGTGTACGAGGGCAGCTACCTGCTCGGAACGAGCTTTGCCCGGCCCATCATCGCGAAACGCGCCGTGGAAATAGCGCACAAGGAACACGCCGACGCCGTGGCGCACGGCGCGACCGGCAAGGGAAACGATCAGGTGCGCTTCGAGCTCACCGTGATGGCGCTCGACCCGTCGCTTGCGATCATTTCCCCCTGGAAAGACCCGAAGTGGACGCTGCGGTCACGCGAAGACTGTCTTGCCTACGCAGCAGCGCGCAACATCCCCGTGAGCCAGTCAAAGAAGCGCATCTATTCCGAGGACCGCAACATCTGGCATATCAGCCACGAGGGCGGCGTGCTCGAAGACCCCGCTGCCGAGCCCCCGGACAGCGTTTTCACCCTGTCAAGCACCGTGGAGAAGGCGCCGGCAAGGCCCGGGTACGTGACCGTCGGGTTCCGCAAAGGCACGCCGGTGTCGGTGAACGGAAAAGTGCTTCCGCCCGTGGCGCTGCTTTCCGAACTCAACCGCCTGGGCGCGCTGCACGGCGTCGGGCACGTTGACATGGTGGAAAACAGGCTGGTGGGCATCAAGTCACGCGGCGTGTACGAGACGCCCGGCGGCTCGATCCTCTACGCGGCGCACCGCGAGCTCGAGCGCCTGGTGCTCGACCGCGACACTCTGCACTACAAGGAAACAATCGCCCTCCGCTACGCCGAGCTCGTGTACTTCGGCCAGTGGTTTTCGAAGCTCCGCGAATCGCTGGACGCCTTTGTCAATGCCACGCAGGAAAACGTCACCGGCACGGCGAGGCTCAAGCTGTACAAGGGCGGCATCTACCCGGCAGGCTCGAAGGCGCCGAAATCGCTGTACCTTTCCGACCTCGCGTCCTTCACCGACACCGATTTCTACGACCAGAAGGACGCGCGGGGGTTCATTAGGATATTCGGACTGCCGATGAAAGTAGCGGGAATAGTAGAAAGACGAAAAAAAATAAAATGGGCGTTACCCCGCTCCGCGGGGTCGGCCGTCCTTCCGGTCTCGGCCGATGGCCTCGGGCTGCCTGCCTCGAAGGCCCTACGGGCCGTGGTCAGGCAGCACCGCGCTCTAGCGCGGCCTCCAGTCCTGCCTAACGCAAATACCCGATAAAAGGTACCTTGAAATAAATTGATTTATGAAAAAGCCAATAAACATACAAACTGACTGTATTATAGTCGCAGCCGGAAGCGGCAAGCGGCTGGGTGCGAAAACACCCAAGGCGTTCGTCCGGCTAGGCGCGAAGCCGCTGTTTGTCCATTCTCTCCTTGTCTTTGCCGCCCATCCGTCCATCGAAAAAATCATCCTCGTCGTTCCGTCATCAATGCTGAAAAAGACACGGAGCATTATTTCCGGATTGCACATCAATAAAGAAGTAACGATTATCAATGGCGGCGCGCACCGGTGGCAATCCGTAAAAGACGGCGTGGAGGCTTCGGCGGCGAAATGGGTCCTGATTCACGATTGCGCGCGACCGTTTGTGACGCGAACAATCATCGACAGCGTGCTCGCCGCTTCAAGGAAATACAGTGCCGTCACCGCCGCGACGCCCGAGGTCGACACCATCAGGGAATTTGCGGGCGATCGCGCCGGCAAGACGCTTGACAGAAAAGGATTGGTCCGCGTTCAGACCCCCCAGCTTTTCAGGCGCGCAGGACTGTCGGCCGCGTTCAGCCACGCGGCCCTGCTTCCCTCGCCTCCCACCGACGAAGCCATGCTCATACAGGCTGCCGGCGTTGCGGTCGGCATCGCGCAGGGCGATCCGCTTAATTTCAAGATCACCACGAAAGAGGATTTAAAAATGGCGGAAGCGTTGATGAAGAACACAAAGAGAGTTGACAGTTGACGGCAAACGCGCCTTCCACAAAGCACATTATTCCGTCTCAATCGAGCCCCCAAGGTCTTTTCCTGCCAAAATGCCTTTTCAATGGCGCGTTTGTCAATCTTGGCGCCATTTCTACTTCGGCTTGGGGGGCTCGTAGGGCTCCAGCCTGCGCACGGGCCCGGGCGAGCCGATGGGCTGGGGTTTCGGCTTGAGCGAATCGGGCAGGTTGTCGTACTGCTTGAGCGC
>DATFYJ010000146.1:0-3733 GCA_035315105.1 Chitinivibrionales bacterium | reverse complement strand
CTGCAGCCCTTGTACCGTAGCTTTGTCCGGGGCAACAAGGACCGCCTCTTTTGCCATTGCAAGAAGCGGACCGTCCGACAAATGGTCCGAATACGCGGCGTCGAGGGAGCGCAACCCGGCAGCTTCAAGATGTTGCCGTACCATTTCCGCCTTCTGGTTGCCGTAACAAACCGGGGTTTCCAGCTCGCCGGTAAACATTCCATTTCGTTGAGAAAATCCGGTAGCCACGACATGGACCCTTGGATCGTAAAAAATAGGCTCGACCGCGAAACCGGGAGACGCCGTTGCGATGATCACGTAGTCGCCCGATCCCAGGTGCCTGTTTAGAATGTCAACCGCTGATTGACGCATACGCCGTCGCACAGACCGGACAAACGGTTTGAGATTTCTGTAAATTGAGGAGGCCTTTCTATTCTTGATAAGGGTGCCGATCACGGTAACTTTCCCCTCCTGCACGCTGTGCCTGTACCGTATTGCCCGCAACAATACCCCAAAACATCGCATCGGTGAACCTCGCATAAGATGAACAATCAGATATTTGGTGGTATCCGATGTCGTCAAAGTCCCGTCAAAATCAAAAACTACCGTATTCATGGTCAGATAAGGAGATTCTCCGGCTGAAATTCGGAAATTGTTGTGCATCTTAAAGTATATTCAGAAAACCGGTGCTTGCTCTTCATACGTTAATTGCTTATGGGGATTGGCATACATGAGTCTCTATTCGAACCTTTTACTGAGAAAGCTATTTCTCCCCTTGTTTGCCAGATTCAATCCGGGAGATATCCGGATAAAGCATCATTACACCGGGGACAGGTTCCTGCTCCATTCATTCAAACACAAGGGATACTGGTTTCATGGGAAAAACCGTGAAGCGGAAACCATGGAACGTTTTTCACGTCTGGTAAAACCCGGCGACACGGTATTCGACATCGGCGGCCACATCGGATACTTGACCTTGTACTTTTCACGTTTGGCCGGAGCTGCCGGAAGGGTCTATGTTTTTGAGCCGGGAAAAAACAACCTCCGGTATCTGGAACAGAACATACGCGGGAAGCAGAACATCGTTCTCGTTCCAAAAGGCGCCGGCAACATCGACGGCAACCTCGATTTTTTTCTTGAGGATTTGACAGGGCAGAACAATTCCTTCGTGGACCATTATAGTATTCTCGATGACAATGCAAAACGGGCATTCGTGCGCCCCAGGGTCGCCAAAGACACTGTTGAAGTCGTGCGTCTCGACACGTTTGCGGCGGGTAAAGGCATTCATCCCGACTTTGTTAAAATTGACGTGGAAGGATTTGAACTGGAAGTTCTTCTAGGGATGGAACGCATCCTCGACGGCCATCATCCGTTGCTGATGATTGAAGTGACCAGAAACAAGAACGAGTTGCATGCCCTTTTGAAAAGACATGGATACGAGTGCTACAACAGTTCAATGAAAAAAGTGACTGATTCCGCCGAAATATCGTTGAATACCTTCTGCTTTTCAGCCGAATTCCACGCAAAAGTTTTGGAAACCATCCGCTAAAGGCCTTTGTTCAGCCGAGCGTGCCGTCTTCAGCGGGATTCATGTTCCCGCTTCGAAGGAATTCGATCCCGTAATGAACAACCTCACCGGCAAAGGCCCCGGGGTCTCTGCAATCGACGTCATCGTACGTGTCGGCGCCGCCCGGAAGGATCAGGCGCGCTGCGTCAAGCAACTTTCCCCGCGCAACCGACCCGGCGGCGCGGATGCAGTCGCCAAGGTACCAGCGGGCACGATACGGATATTGCACGGTTTTTTTCGCCTGGTAATCGGCAGCCGCGGAGGCAGTGCCGGTTGCCGCAAGGTAAACAAGATACGGGAATTCCACGCCGGCCGCTATTGCAAGGTGCAAAGACCCCCACAGCCGCGGGTTTATTTCGATGAACCACGCCCGCTTTGTTGACGGATCGTACTTGAACTCGACCATGGCAAGCCCGTGCCACCCGAGCGCTCCGAGCAGTTTATGGGCCATTTCCTCAACGAGCGGGTTGGGCTGGTGTTCGCGAAGCGTGCTTGTTCCGCCAGTCCTGGTTTTTTCCCGGAGCCTCCGGTGAGTGAATGAGGCAATGCGTTGGCCTTCCCAGTACAGGCACGAAACTCCCCAGCCCTCTCCCTCGACGTATTCCTGAACCAAAGGCAGCCTGTCATTCGGCAAATTGAATTGTTTAATCACCTGCTCAACAACGGCAACGACCGAAGCAGTGTTGGACGGGTAAAACACTCCTTTTGCGCTGTTGCTCTTCCTGAGTTTGACCACCCACCTGTGGCCGCTTCCGGATTCCGCAAGGAGAGCGGAAAGATGTTTGAGGTCTTTGTAGTCGAGCATGCGGGGTGCAGGGACTCCCGCCTGATCTGCAAAGACTTGTGCGCGGTACTTGTCGTTTGCAAGGGCAAGCTGACTCGCGGACGATATTGGAATTGCGACAGTGGACGGAAAAGCGTCCCTGTGCCGCGCAATAATTTCGGTTTCGTCATGAGAGGGAAGAAGCAGCCGTGGGGAACAGCGGGAAACAATGGAGTTTAGCGAGACGATGAACTTTGTTTCGTCACGATAAGGCGATTCATATCGGTAAAAATGTGCACGATACCGTGACCACTGACACATGCCGATACCCCGCGAATCCGCCACAGCGACCCTCAGCCCGTGCGACGCAAAATTCCTCAATGCGGCATAGGTGCTTCGGACCCATCCATAGGTCAACAAGACGTCTACTGATGAATGGCTGTTAGTAGTCTGTTTGTTCTGAGCTACCATGTTATGCGGTTGGTTTCGCATTTGTCCTGCGACGGAAATCCCGGTTGTTGATAAGGTACATGAGTTCTTCGGTTATTGCCTCACCGTCAAAATCCCTTAACACCCTTTCCCGCGCCTTTGCGCCCATGTCTCTGCGCATTTCAGGATTGTGCAAGAGGACCTTTATTTTCTCCTTCATTTGTTCAACGTTTCTCACGGGCACCACGAATCCGGTTTCGTTGTCCAGAACCGAATCAACGCACCCGATGGCGTTGGTGGTAACTACCGGAAGCCTCATGGCCGAGGCCTCAAGAACCACATTGGGAAAGCCTTCCCTGTAGGATGGAAGAACGAAAATATCCATGATCGCGTAATACGATTCCGGATCGGCCACGGATTCGATGAGGCGTATGGTCGGATCGGTTTCGATCTCGTTGAACACGTTCTGCGGGAGCTGGTCGCGCGGCTCCTTTCTGGGCCCGATGAGCAGAAGAACACACGGGACCGTATTGTTCTTGATATCATGCCATGCGTTTACAAGCTCAAGTATCCCCTTTTCTTTCACGAGCCTTCCCATATACCCGATCACCGCCGCTTTTTCCGGAATATTCAGCTTTTGCCTGAGCTTGAGCGCGTTGTTGGTATCGATCCTTTCCGGATTGAACTGTCCCTTGGCGTCCACCCCCTGGTTCGTGCCGCAGCCCAGCATTCCCATTTTGTCCGGCCGGCACAGCTTCTTTGCCGCCATGTACCTGAGATTGGATTCGCTCATCAGGATCACCTTGTGCGAGCATGCGCACGATACCAGTTCCGCCAGAAGCAGGATCTTTTCCGTTGCGCCCTTTTTCCCATAATACACCTGGCCGAAAACGGAATATATCCTGAACGGTACCCTCATGAGAAATGCAGCCATGGCGGTGAGCAGGGAGGCCTTGGGCGTGCAGTAGTAGATAACGTCGAGATGAAGCCTGGCC
>DATFYJ010000145.1:0-5129 GCA_035315105.1 Chitinivibrionales bacterium | reverse complement strand
GAGAACATCGACAGGTCGTGCAGGTGGATCTCGCCGTTGCGGTGCGCCTCGGCAATCTCGTGAGGATAGATGTTTTCGAGCCAGTAGTTCGCCGTAATGGCGCCGCTGTTGTACAGGATGAGCCCGCCCAGAGAATAGCTCACGTTGGAATTCTCGTTGACGCGCCAGTCTTCCTGCTTGAGGTAGCCGTCCATGGTATTCACAATGTCAAGAAGAATGTCCTTGGTGGTGCGCGCGCGCCTGCGCTGCTCGCGGTACAGGATGAAGGCCTTCGCCACGCGCGCATGGCCGTTCTCGATGAGGACCTTTTCCACCAGATCCTGGATCTCCTCCACCGCGGGGATGGAATTGGAATGGAACTTCCCGCCGATAGCATGCTCCACCTGCTTGGCGAGGGTAAGCGCGAGGCCGAAGTCTTTTCCGCCGACCGCCTCGGCCGCCTTGAATATGGCATTGGCGATCTTGTAGTTGTCGTACGGAACGAGCTTCCCGTCACGTTTCCTGATGGTTGAGATCATTCGTGCCGTCCCTCCCTGCCTTCAGGCACCATTCCGCCTTGTAAAGACCCCGCGACCGACCGCATCCGCTCATCGCCGCAATGCCCGAAAAAACACGTCCCCTTCCGCCCGCACGCCCGTACATGGGGTGCACGCGCTAACGCTACGCCGCCGCGTACCTGGCATTGCTGGACAAAGTGAGGAAATCCTGTTTGATCGAGGAAACCACAACCCATGCTACATTCTCAATAACCAGTATACAATATATTTGGCAGGGCTGTCAATAGACGGGAGGCGAAAGAACAGGAAAAAACCGTCACGGTAAGAAAAAAATGTTTGACTTTTGGACAAAGGGGAATATTTCGCTCTGGTTTCCGGAAGGCGCACACAAAACGATGCGGTTCCCGTGTCGGGAAGACTGCAGAAAATCGGCCCGCTAAAGCGCCGCTCTCGTGCCGTTTTGAGCCGCCCAGTGCACGTGCCGGTCTACTTTGCCGCCGGAGTTCCCGACGACAGCCCCGACACGCCGTCCAGTTTCTTGACGATAATGTGCGGAGTCACAAACACCATCAAATCGTTTTTGGTGATGGTTTTCTTGGTATGCTTGAAAAGATTGCCTATAAAGGGTATGTCCTTAAGGAATGGTATTCCTTCCTCAAGATATTCTTCATCATTCCCGGTGAGACCTGCTATCACCGCGGTCTCACCGTCGGTCACCACCACATTGGTTTGAGCAGACTGCCTGTTGATGATCGGGTTTGACCCGGTCCCTGTCAACGTATAGGAACTCTTTGTTGCATTGAGGGTGAGCATGACGCGCTTGTCGCTTGTTATGTGAGGCGTGACCACCAGATTGGTGCCGGCATCGAGCATCGTGACGGTAGGAGCTTGCGAGATCAGTTGCGTGGTGCCCGAGGGAATACTGGGCATGGTAAGGACGGGCACCTGGCTTCCCAGAAACACGCTCGCTTCCTTATTGTCAAGTGTCATTATCTGCGGCTGGGCAACGACATCGGCTTTTGAATTCTGGAACAGGAAACTGAGCGATGCGGCTAGCTTGTCCTGGCCGACCACCCCGATAACAAGCCGCTCCAGCTCCCCCGCCACCGTATAGTTGGGTATGTGCGTCGCGCTGACGGCGGTGCCGCCGATATTGTCGAAATACCCCCATCCGATGCCGAGGTCACGCAGCGCATCCGTGTTCACCGTGAGGATCTTGCACGAAATGAGGACCTGGTCGGTTTCCACATCGAGATCCTGGATTGTTTTGCGGATCTGGGCGATGTTCTGATCGGTGTCATAGATGATGAGGGCATTGTTCCTTTCAACCACGGTTATCTTTCCCCGTGAAGAAACCAGGGCCTGAATGGCGTTTTTCATCTCCTCCGCTTTGGCGTTGTTGCACCTGATGACATCCCGCTTGAGCACCTCCACCGCTTCCGCCTGCTGGTTCATCGTGGCATCCGCCAATTGCTGCTTGTGATAATCTTCCGAGGGAACAATGTAAAGATAAGTAGGTTCTTTGATGGCGGTGAGGTTCGTGATCTTGCATACGATGCCGAGGATCTCCCGCCATGTCTTGTTTGTGACGCTGAGCGACACGGTGCCGGCCACCTTGTCTCCAAGCACGATATCGTAACCCGCATAATCGGACAACTGCCTGAATACCGAGCGCACGTCTGCGTTGATCACGTTGAAGGTTGCGATCGTTCTGTCGTGAACAGGCTTTTTTTCCGCCTGCGCGGCGGCGGCAGATCCCTGCTCCTGCGCCGCAGAGTCGGCCTGGCTCCATGCCAGGGCAACACACAACAGAAGCAACGCCGCAAGCACCGCGGCGACGCGCACGATCGACGACGGTCTGACTGGTGTTTTCATGGTCAGCCTCATTTTTCTTTTTCCTTGAAAAGTTTCATGGCATACGTTCTGGAAATGCCGAGTTCATTCAGGAGAAACAGCACCTTGTCGGGCTGGATCCGCAGCACATAGCCGTTTTGAACAGGATCGTTTTCCCTAAGCGCGACCGCCTTTTCCTTGCCTTTTGCCGACTCGAACAACGCTATGCGGTCGGCCTGATCATACAGGATTCCCACCAGCGTCATGTCCTGCACGTTGTGGACCTTGCTGTCCTCATCCCCGGTGAGAGGGAGAAACGGGTCCCTGCCGTACACATGATATTCCACTTGCTTTCTTGCGACAATGTTCTTGGCGGACTGGGCCTGCAGGCTTTCCTGGACCGCTGGCGCGTACCGCAGGCCTGAATCATGCACCACGACGGCCTTTGCCTCGAGCGCTGCTTTTTTCTGAGCCTCGCGTTCGGCGGAATCGCGCGCCACGGACTTTGCCGCCACCGCTGCCTTTTTCTGGGCCTCGCGGTCGGCAGCCAGCTTCTGTTTCGCAAGTTTTTCCTGCTCCGCCTTTTCCTTCGCTGCCAGCTCTCTGGCGGCCTTTTCTTCGGCCGCCTTCTGCTGAGCGAGCCGCGCCTTGACAACCTTTTCCACTTTGTCCAGAACGGCCCTTGAAGCGTGCACGCTGTCGGTTACGGCCGCGGAGAGCACCCACCCCGCCGTGTCACCGGCCCGCATATTCACCCAAGCCTGTTTCCTCTGAATAAGCGTTGCAACCGTGCCCGCGGAGAGCTTTGCGATCACGTTGTTTCCCGCGGAGGGATTGGAGCGGAGGCTTACATTGTCTTTTGTCACCAAAAGCCGCACCACCGGCGGCGCCTGCGGCGCCGGCCTTGCGGCAGCGGGCGCGGCCGACAAGGCCGCTTGTTGCTCCGGCGCAGGGGAGGGCCTTGCGGCCGCGCCCTCGCGGATGGCAAAGGTTCGCTCTTTTTGCAAATTGCCCGACAGGTCTGCGGCCGCCCTTTTCTTCATTCCTTCGATGTCCACATTGAACCGGGGAAGCTTTGCAAAACCGTACTGCATGGTCTGCCCCTTGGCCGCCGACCACAGCGACAGGCTCTGCAGGGTATCACGCACCGCATAGATCACCAGCCGGTCGGAAAATGCCTGAATGACCGCGCTTTCAAGCTGCGGCGGCGCCAGGAGCACCGACGCGCCGAGCCACATGGTCCCGCCGTGAGCAATCTGCTTAAGTTCGACGACGCTTGCCGGGTCATTGGATGGCGAGAAGCGCGTCAGGGGCAGCCCGCTTGAAGTATTGACAAAAAGCACCACTATCTTGTCCCGGTCGCGCTTGAACCGCATGGCGGTGGAGTCGTCGAAGGAAAAGGTGAGCACCTCCACGTTGTCTCTCACCAGCACCGAAATATCGGTGAGGCGGGACGAGCCCGGCTGTCGCGAAGGGGGTTCCGCCCCGACTGAAGCGGCCGCGGGTTTTGCCTGGGGCACCGCGCTCCACGAAAACGCGGACACCGGGTCGCGCGATAGAAGAATGATCCATTTGGTTTCCTTCTGCTTCGAAATCGCGGGCCGGTCTAGCCTGCCGGAAAGGGCAACAACCATGTCCATGAAATTGGCCCCGGGATTTTCGCTTACGCCGATGCGGGAAACCGGGCATCCCCGCGGAAATGTGGCGAACTCGAAGTCTTCGAGCCCGTAGATCACGTTGGTGCAATGCACCGCCACCAGAACCTGTCCCGCGTTCTTCGACGAGGCTCTTTCTTCCAATTTGATGGGAAACGGAGCATCGGCGCGGAGCGTGAGCGCTACCCCTTTCGGACCTCCCACAATTTCAAGTCCGGACAGGACGGCCGACGCGCTCTGCGCAGCCCATGCACAGCATAGGAGCAACGCCAATGCCTGCAGAATCGGCGTGATCAGAAGGGTTTTTCGGCACAACGTCATAACTCTTGTCCTACTTCTTCGACGAGAACGTCGTCATCTGGAACGACGCCGCGATGCTGCTGATGGGGGTCCCGTGCTCTTCTGCCTCCTGCTTCGACTGGGTGTATCCCGGGTTCAGATGTATTGACATATGGGTAAGGTTGATGATGAGAGGCATATTGGCAAGGTAGCCAAAAAACTGCGCGAGCTGGTGATATCCTCCCGTCACCGAAATATCGTACCTGTTTTCCACATAATATTCGCGTTGTACGTCGGGCAGAGGGTTGAACCTAGTGGCGTATATATCGGAGGCATGGGCGACGCCCGTGATTTCCCGGATAAGCTTGGGGACTTCCTTCTGGTCGGGAAACATTGACTTAAGGGAATCGAGCCGCACGCTGGCCGCTGCGATGTCCTTTTCGAGCGTCTTGAGCTGGGGCTTGAGAATAAGAATATTGTTCAGTTCGGTCTGCTTTTTCTTGAGATCGTTCTCCAGCCTGGTCTTGTTTTCGTTGATTCCCGTGTACACAAATTGATACCACAAAAACCCCGAAACCAGCCCCACGGCGACAATGATAAGGACGTTCCGTACCTCGGGTTTTCTGAAATCAATCTTGAAGTTCATGGCGTTCCTCTACCGTGCGGCCTTGACTGCAACCGTATCCTTGGCCGGCTTCTCCAGCTGAGCATCCGGATTGATGGTGCATGAAAGGTTGAACTGGAACATCTTCACCGTTCCCGCGACTTCCTGGATCCCCGACAGATCGACGCCGCGAATGTAATTGCTTTCCGAGAGCCTTGACATGAAATTGGCAACCTCGGGAAACGACAGGGTCCTTCCGTC
>DATFYJ010000144.1:0-3290 GCA_035315105.1 Chitinivibrionales bacterium | reverse complement strand
TGACGCGGCGCGAAGGGTGCTGTACCTGGAGTACCGGATCCTGGTTGAAAATTACGAGGGAATGCTCGCCGCGGAAACTGAAGACCCGCTGCACGACGGCCGCGTGGCGATACGGCGCTTCCGGGCGACGCTCCGCCTGTTCCGCCGGCATCTGCCCGTGGCGGCGCGGGCCATCGACGCCAGGCTCGCGGCCCTGGCCCTTGAACTGAGCCCCATCCGCGACAACGACGTGTGGCTGCGGCTGCTGTCGTCAAAACGGGTCGCGGAGTCGTTCCGCGGCAACATCGAATTCGTCCATTTTCACGCCCTTCAGTCACGGCAGAAAAAAGCCGACAGGCGCGCCCTTCGCAAGCTGCTTGCCAACAGGGAATACTCATCGCTCATGCGCGACATCAACCGCTTCCTTCGCGTCGGGCTGCCGCGGAAACTGGGCAAACCGCAATACCCTCTTGAACCTCTCGCGGCGCGCAGGCTGCTCGGCCTGTACTTCGAGATACTGTCCCGCCCGGGCGCAAAAAGGGAATATGACGTCAAGGAAATGCACCGACTCCGAAAGGCATGCAGGCGGGCGCGATACTGGGCGGAATTTGCCGAACCGGCCCTCGGCCGGCCTGCTGCGAAGTTTGCACGCCATTTCGAGTCCTGTGCCGACATCCTTGGAGACCTGCATGACGCCGACATGGCCGTGAACAGGCTTTCGTCCATGCGCACGCCCGTCGCCCGGAGCCTCTCAAAACTCGTGGCGACGGACGGGCGCAGACTGATGGCGAGGTTTGAGCGCGCGTGGCGCTCGCTCGGATCGCCATCGATGCTGTACTCGGCAACCGCGCTCTCGCAGGAAGCAAGGAACAGCGCCGTCTATTGTTACCTCGTGCGCCACGCCGCGGCCGAAAGCTGCACGTCTGGCCAGCGCATGCTTTCCAAACAGGGAATCCGCCAGGCTCAGACCACGGGCAGGGCGCTTTCCCTGATGCAGTGCCGGCCCGACCTCATCGCCGCAAGCCCGCTTGCACGCGCATTCGACACCGCGGCGCTGCTTGCCCAGTCGTTTTCTTTCAGCGCGCAGGTCACCAGGAAGAACTGCCTTGAACCCGGCGCGGACATCGAGACCGCGCTGTCGTGGCTTGGCGGCGTGCGCGCCCGGTGTTGCGTTTGCGTCGGCCACATGCCGCACCTTGGACTGCTTGCCTCCGCGCTCCTCGGCCCCCGCAAAAGCAAGCCCATCGAATTCGCAAAAGCCTCGGCGTGCTGCATATCGTTTGAAAAGGAAATCGACGCCGGCAAGGGAACGCTCGAATGGTATTTTTCAGGCAAGAGACTCAAGCGCATCGTCACCGCCATCACGGAGAAACCATAACCCGCGCCCGTAGCGGACCGTACCTTCCCGCCGGCGCATTTTCAGAAGGAGACCTGCATGGACTGGAGAAAAGCGATCAAGGTTCTGTTCTGTGCCGCCGCATGCTGTTCGGGCGCGCTCGCGGGCGTGTCGCTCGACGACTTCACCGTGGGCGCGACCTATCACATGACGCTTGCCACGGGCGACGAACTCGAGGGCGTGGTGGACTCCAAGACCGACACGTCGCTCGTTCTTGATTGTAAAGGAAGCGCCTACACATTTTCGGCGACGCTCATTGCCGACTACAAGCTGATCGCGCCGCCGCCGCAGAAAGAGGCGCCCCCGAAACAAACGGCGCAGACCTCCGCCCCTTCGGCGCCCGCGCCCGACCAACCCTACGACACGCTCATCGTGAAGAACCCTGAGAACGACGACTACGGCAGGCCCAAGGAGAACCTCATGGTGGTGGGGAACATCGTCAAGGAGGACAACCTGCGCGTGACGGTGCGGAAATCGGACCACTCGGAAGCTTCGTACACCTTTGATCAGGTGGTGCGCATCCAGCGTCACTCCTCGGAAAACCCCGAGGAGGACGAGATACAGCGCTATGCTAAAGCACTGTTCTGCCCCCAGGACATGGTGCTTGTCGACATTCCGCCGGGCAAGGCGAACCGGCCGTTCCTCAAGGTGTGCATTGACAGATACGAGTTCCCGAACAAACAGGGGGCAATGCCCACGGTCAACGTCCCGTACGACGACGCCGAGAAACTGTGTGAGAATGCGGGCAAGCGTCTGTGCACCTCCCTGGAGTGGCAGTGGGCGTGCAGCGGCCGCGAAGCGTACGCCTACCCCTACGGCTTCAGCTTTGAAAAGGAGAACTGTAATTCGGACAGCCGAACTCCGGAGCCGTCGGGCGCCAGGAACAGGTGCATCAGCAAGTTCGGTGCGATCGACATGACCGGCAACGTGTTCGAATGGGTGAAGGCGGTAGACGGCTCCAAGGCAGCCATGGGCGGCCCCATTTCCAAGTGCCAGGCGGTTTCGCCCGGCGCGGGCGGCGGCGCCAAGCCCAGCACCGGACTCCGGTGCTGCAAGAGCAACTGAAGCAGCGGATCGTTCCGACGAGTTTCGAACAATACGTGCGATTCGGAGCCGCAGCGCGCAATCGCGGGGAAGCGCGGTTGCCGGCCGAATGCCGAGATCGGGCCGACCGGCTTGTAGACGTGCGCGTAATCGATTATTTTTGCACAGAGCGTCGCTAGGAGCGCCAGCCATGAAACGATACGTTGACCACGACCGGATCGTCGAAAAGAACAGGGCAATCGCCCACTCGTACGAAACCGACGCCCGCGACAAGTCACTGGCCGCGAAGGGATACGACGTCCAGCAGCGACAGCAGGAGGCATCCTGTTTCAACTGCAAGATGAAACAGAAATGCCCGCAGTTTCGGGCGAAGCGCACCGGCGGGACCGCGGGTGTGGTTTCCTTCGGCGGAGACCAGAAATTCATCTGCGACCGGTATGTGCCGAATCCGTCGCCTGCCCGGACCATGTCGGACAAGCAGGTAAAATCGCTTCTTAAAAACGCCATGAGAGGATTACGATGAACAATCAGGCAAACACTCCGCTCGAGCTGTACGAAAAGGCCTACCGGCTTCAGTACGACGAAAACAAAATTTCGGAGGCATGCCGGCTGTACAAGGCAATCATCGACGAGTTTCCGGACAGCAACGAATGCGGCTACGCCGTCATACAGCTCGAAAAACTCATCGCAGGGGCCGTGTCGGAGAAGATCGTGGTTTCGTCGAGGCGCAATACCGTGCTGGCGGTGATCGCCCTCGTGGTAAGCGTCGTGTCGCTCGGAGGCGTCTTTTTCCTCGGAAATTACTTCACAAGGACCGTGAACAGCCGCCTGTCAAGCGTCTCCGCGGTGTCGCACTCAATCGCCCTTCAGG
>DATFYJ010000143.1:0-3507 GCA_035315105.1 Chitinivibrionales bacterium | reverse complement strand
ATCGGCGCATCGGCCCTGGTTTTCCAGACCCGCGTGGGAACGTCGTTGGGCCCGACGCTGTCGCCGCAAGGCTCCACGATCAGCCGGCCTGAGCCGCTGTTTTCCGCCATGCCGGTTTCGGCCATGAGACTGCGGATCACTTTTTCATCGCCGCACAGATAGGCAATGAATGGGTCCCGTGAAAGGCGCTGCGCCTCCAGAATTCCGTTGAGGATGACCCGGGAACCGTTGTCACCGCTCATGACGTCAATGGCCAAGCGTATGGGGCGCATGATCACTCTGGCAAATGATGAAGGGTGCTCGCCGCGCGGTTCAGTCTTCGGGCTGGATTCTTTCAACCCCGGCGTAGAACCCGCAGTTCTGGCATACGTGGTGCGCCATTTTCGGCTGCTTGCAGTGCGAGCACAGCGTGAAAGCCGTAGGCTTGAGCTTGAAGTGCGTTCTGCGTTTGTCGCGCCGTGTGCTGGATATTCGCCTTTTCGGGAGAGCCATTGTTCCTCCTGTGGATGGTCCTGGTTTTTCTTCTGTCTACGTTGACGCCTTGTTTCTGAGCCGCTCCAGCGCTTTCCACCGCGGGTCGACGGCCTGCCCGGGGCGGCGATATTCGACGGAGATCGCCGAATCGCCCTGGATCCCTATGCCCCTGCATTCCTCGGAGCAGAGCGGCTTCATGGGCACCGAGAGCAGGATCTCGTCGAAAATAAACGGCGAAAGGTCGACATCGCCGGATGCATCGTCAAAAACGAGATCAACCTCTTCTTCCGGCAGATGATTGCGGCCGCCCGACCGGCTCTTTTCCTGCATCACGAGCCGGAATTCTCCCTGCACCGACTGGCGCACCGGCCCCAGACAGCGCGAACACTGCAAACGAAGCGTGCACGCGAACCGCACCCGCGCGTGAATCTGCGCCTGGATTCTGTCAAGATCTGCGGTGCAGGAAACCGCACCGTCCAGCACAAGCCCCTGCGCGTTGTCGTCCGCTGCCGTCACATCCTGAGTGACAACGCTGCGCCCTTCCGGCACTCGATGTATGTTGATGCGCATGATAGCAAAGCTGTCAAAATACTTTGAAAGGCCGAAAACAGTCAAGGAAACAATGCGGCAGCTGCGCTCGAAAGAAGGTTGGGTGCCACGAGGGCGCGTGCGGTCTGTGGAATGCGGAACCGGCGGAAAACACGGGGTTTGCCGGGCTCCCGGGGTTTTACTGCTGGCTGCTGAGCGATGAAATAAGACTGCCGGCTTTCTCAAAATTATCGTGGGCGCTTCTAGCTTTCTGCCTCATGATCCGCTCGCGCAGCTCCTCCTGGGCCGTGTCTTCGGCCTTGTAGTACAGCACCGCATACTGCGCCGCCTCGGCGAGCGTCTTGAGCCCTTCCTTGATCTGATTCGCGCATTCGGAAAATGCGTTGTCGGCGATGGCGATTTTGCCGAAATCGGCGGTGAGGTCTTCGCATTTGCGTTTTGCTTCGGCCGCCCTTCCCACGAGACCGTCGAGCTCCAGGGACTGGTCGCGCATGTCCATGTTGGAAAGTTGACCGGCAAGCGCGCTGGCGCCGGAGACGATTGCGGTGAGCCTTCCGGCAAGCCCGAGCCGCTCCTTGTTTTCCTTCATGGCCGACTGGTACTGCTGGTCGTGCGACTGCAATTGTTCCTCGGCCTTCTGCTTTTCCTGCTCGAGCCGCTTGACCTCTTCCCTGTTTCTCATGTTCTGGTCGTTGTTGACATACTGGACCGTGACCCAGACCGTCCCCGCCAGGATCACCGTGGCGATAAGGTAGGAAATGGAGAGCCTTGTCGTCCCGTGTGAATTGATCGCCACCATGTAGGCCAGCAGCGTTATTCCACCCATTAACACAAGGAGAAGAATTTCCACGCTCATAATTCAATCCTTTTCAAGGGGGTTGCAATTGAGAGAAACACGAAAAATACCCAACGCCGCATCATCGGCGCAATGCACCCGCGTGCCGCCGTCAAAACGGCAAGTCGTCGGATGCATTTGCCGGACCGGCCGCGGGCGCCGCCTGATCGAAATCCGCAGACGGCTCAGCCACTGCCTCCTGACCCGCGGAGGCCTCCGGAGCCGGAGCGCCCGCTCCCTGACCAGGACCGCCGAGAAACTGAACCGTATTTGCGACTATTTCGGTCTTATATTTCTTATTGCCGTCCCGGTCGTCCCACGACCGCGTAGTGATTCTTCCCTCAACGTAAGCCGACCTGCCCTTCTTAAGATACTGGTTCACATTCTCCGCGGGCTTTCCGTATACCACGATATTGTGCCACTCGGTGCGTTCCTGGCGCTTGCCGGTTTTATCGGTCCATTTCTCGGTTGTCGCAAGAGAAAACGTGGCGACCGCCTGCCCGCTCGGAAGGTACTTGAGTTCCGGATCTTTCCCCAGATTCCCGATAAGAATCACCTTGTTCACGCCTGCCATGGTTCCTCCGCCTGATCACTGGTACGCGAAATGAGTGGTAATGATAATCTACATTATGTGAAGGCCGGGGCAAAAGATCGAGGATTTTTGACTGCCGATTGAGAATTGAAGAAGGCAGGCTGATTGCCTGCACAGCGAAGCGCCACGGCTGTCACGGTCGACCTTTGCTATTCCGGCCGGCAGCATCTCCTTCACTGCAAACTAAAAAGCAGTGCAACCCCTGCAGCCACAGCCAGCAGGGCTATGGAAAGCGAAGTGACAATGGCAACCACCCGCGTTGTTCTCTTGTGCCGAACGTAGCCGTTGTCCGTTATCGGCTTGGCAATCGTCACGGAAAAGCCTTTGCCGCCGAGCATGGAAACGGAACCGTTCCACATAATTCCTCCGCTTTTTCCTTTGTCAAAATCAATGATGACCCGCGTCTCGGCCCTCGTGAGCGCCATTCCGGTCTCAACGGTTCTCGCATGCAGCCATCTGAAGGGGCTGTACGACAAAAATTTGACGTCGTAATCATCCACGCCGGATTCGAAGACCTCGATCACCACGTGACTCTGGCTGCTGTCAAAGTAGTACCAGTAGTTGCCCGGCAGGCCGTTGCAGAAACATTGCAGCGTGAAAAAGAGGCTGTCGTGCCTGACCACGGGAATTCTTTCGACCCGGACCGAATCGATCCGGACGACTCTCGTTGGCTGCGGCAGCGGGGTCTCAGCGGCCCCGCACCGTGCGAATGCCAGGACGCCGGTGTACACCAGAGAGCAGACCGCAGCATTCGCGAATGAAAAAACCCTCATCACCGCGTTGCCGCGGCGAGGAGCACGGGGCTGCTGAGGCTTTTGTGTGATCATTGCAGCACGAGCGGAAAGCATTCCTGTTTGTCATGGTTCTACATCGCGCGGAAATGCCGCGTCTCTGTTCCAACGACGATGTTATATCCCAATGATATTATATGTATTTTAACGTGAAGATTCGATAGAAAAATGGGTGTTGGCGAAGTGAGTATACTAAAAGAAAAGTTGGGCGCCCCGCTGCTTTGCAGCGGCGGCCGTCCTTACGGTCTCGGCCTTCGGCCTCGGGC
>DATFYJ010000142.1:0-3488 GCA_035315105.1 Chitinivibrionales bacterium | reverse complement strand
GCCTCGGTGGGAAGTCTCTTGCCGTGGGCCCTGCAAAAGGCCAGGGCCTGGAACCAGGTGACGCAGACCACGGGGTATTGTGCGTTGCGGAGCGCCAGCGGAACGCGCACGTTTCTGAACCCTTGCCCCGTCCAGATCACGCACGCGCCGTCGTCGTAATGCGCGGGGGTGCAGGTGCCCCCTGCCGCGCAGGAATCGTACTGGGCAAAGGTTACTTCTGTCTTGTCAATTGAAAACGGTGAAACCGTCACTTCGTGCGCAGGCGCTTCGTTCGGTGCGCCGTTGTCGGCTCCCATGGCAAAGGAACCGCCCGGCACCTGCACCGACTGGGCGAACAGCAACGGCGCGGCAAGGGCGCCGACCGCCAGAAAGCGGTGCAAAGGAATCATGGACCGGTTCTTGTTGCGGTGGTGCGGCAAAGATTTCTAATGCGCGGCTTCATTCATCTCCACGGCGAGGATGGCCACGCCGAAAACCACAAATGCCCCCACGGCGATGATCGCGGCAATTCTGTCGAATCCCTTTTTCTTTGCCGCCGGCGCCGCTTTCTGCACCGTGCCGGCGGCCGCGAGGGGTTGCAGGGTGGCCGACGCGGTGTCGGTTTTTCCTTCTGTCAAGGCCATTCGCTTCTCAAGGGGCGCAAAGCCCGCCTTCTCAATTTTGAGAGTGTGGTCGCCCGGCTTGATCCGCGGATTGTCGCACGGGGTGACGCCAAGTTCCTTGTTGTCAAGAAACGCGGCGGCCCCGGAAGGCTGGGAGACAACCACGAGGCGCGCGGGCAGCACGAGCGTCACCTTCAGGCTCACGGCGCTGTCGGCCGGAACGTCCACGCTCACCTTCTTGCCGAAATATCCCGCGGCTTTCACGATAAGTACATGCGTGCCGGGGACAAGGCTGTCCAGCGTAAGGGGACTCTGGCCCTTCTGGACGCTGTCGAGGCTCACCTCCGCGCCGGCAGGCACGGTGCTTATTGACAAATGGCCGAAATGAAGTCGCGTCGCCGTGTCCGGCGCCTGCGCGGCGCTCTGTTTTTGCACAAGCGAATCGGCCTTCGGCGCCGGCGCTTGTTTTTTCGCAAGAGAATCGGGCTTCGGTGCGGGAGCCTGTTTTTTCGCCAGAGAATCCGTCTTCGGTGAGGCCGTCGGGGCAGACATTGCGGTCGTTGATAATCCGGCAACCAAAAGAAACGCCAGCGCCGGGGCAACTCCTTTTTTCGTCATACGGTCCTCTCGCGGGTTGGGTTTGCTGTGTACGTTTGTACTAAGACCGGGTGGGACCCCTCTAGGCTCCAGCCTGATCAAAGGGAATTGCCTCGTCGATAAGCATGATCGGGATGTCTTCCCGGATCGGATAGAGATACTTTTTGTCTTCGCGCAGCAGGCCTGCGTCGATCTGCTCCTTGACTACTTCGCCGCCCCGGTTCTTGAGCGTGCCGTCCTTTATCTTCGCGTTGATTTTCGCGATCACATCGCTTTCCACCAGCTTCACGTCCTGCTTGGTTTCCGGGCAGCAGAGGATATCGAGCAGTTCTTTGTCGACCATGCGGGCGCTCCTTTTTTCTAAGGTTTTTCTAAAATACATCGCCAGCCAGATAAAGCAAAATTCTAAAACAGAAGAGACCTTTTCGTATAATTGCTTTGTTGAAGTTCCGCCTTGATTTTATGAGGTTTTTGCGGTATATTTGATGATATCAATATTGATACTATCTTAGGCGTATTTGGTGTTTCTCAAGGCGATTGCGAGGCTGCAAAATGAAAACGTTATCTAATGATCATTACTCCTACCGTGTAATCTGGTCTGAAGAAGACAAAGAATATGTCGGCCTTTGCGCCGAATTTCCCAGCCTCAGTTGGCTTGCAAAATCACCGGAAATTGCGATCCATGGAATTCGGGAAGCTGTCGCGAACGCCATTAGCGATATGAAAAAAAATGCCGAAGCCATTCCGGTTCCGGTTACTTCAAGACGGTACAGCGGAAAGTTTATCGTTCGTGTTCCTCCGGAAGTTCATCGGCGGCTCGCTTTAGAGGCGGCGGAATCCGGGGTAAGCCTTAACCGTTTGGCAAGCGCAAGGCTTTCGGCGTGAAAGATAGGTACGGTGTTTTCAGGGAAAGGCGTGCAACGTGAAATGGTAAAGACAAGGCAAACGAGGCGTACATGGAAATTTCCGAAAAACGTAAGAAAATGAAGGCGGTAGCATGAGTAACTTGCAGGCAAAAGAATACAAATCCTTTGAAGATATCAAGCACCTTTCGGATGAGGGAAGTGAATTCTGGTACGCCCGGGAGCTTGCGCCTGTTCTTGAGTATATACAATGGCGGAATTTTGCTAAGGTATTGGACAGGGCAATGCTCGCTTGCAAGAATAGCGGATATGCGGCTTCGGATCATTTTGCTGAGGTCGGCAAAACGATAAGGATGCCTAAAACCGCCACTAAGGAAGTTGTCGATTATAGGCTCTCACGTTACGCATGCTATTTGATTGTCCAAAATGGCGACCCGCGAAAAGAAGTTATCGCCCTGGGTCAAACCTATTTCGCGATTCAAACCAGACGGCAGGAAGTAGCAGACTATTTTAATCAGCTTGACGAAGACAACAAACGATTGGTCATACGCGGCGATATCAAGCAATGGAACCAGATGCTTGCCGAAGCCGCCCACAATGCAGGAGTGATAAGCGATGACGAGTACGCGGCGTTTCAGAATGCCGGTTATATGGGACTTTATGGCGGGCTGAAAGTTGAGGACATCCATAAAAAGAAAGGCCTGAAGAAAAGTGACCGGATTCTGGATTATATGAGCAGCACGGAATTGATTGCGAATCTGTTCAGAATATCTCAGACTGAAGAAAATTGAAAAAGGATAAGACAAGGACCGCCGACGCCGCCAATGAAGTGCATTTTATCGTTGGAAAAGAAGTACGGGGAACGATTGAACGCGTTGGCGGCACGATGCCAGAAGATTTGCCGACGCCAACAAGAAGCGTCAGCGAAGTTGAAAAAGAGCAATTGAAAAAGCTCAAAAATTCAAAGAAGAAATTGATGCTGGATGAATAAAGAGAAAAAAATAGTGCGTACTCGGGAATATAAAGATATGATAGAATCCAGCCACAGGAAAAACATCTTCCTGGTGGCCTTGGTACGCACCGGTCAAGGAAGAAATACGAAACTGGGAAAACAACAGTTTGCCTTTGTTGAAAATTCAAGATGGGAGTTTAGCTGTGGAATTCATTAGGATGGCGGAAATATGCTATGACATTTTTAAGAGAGAAGACAAATTGGAGTTATTGAAATAGGAAGTCTTTTGTTTGGCGGGCTCGGAAATTGGTAATGATGTAATCTTTGACCCCGTCCGCGGAATTGCGTCTTGTAAAAGTCTTACAAAAGTTGACAAAGAGTGCAGAAAGCTGTATTTTCTCAAGAGGAAAGGGCTGCTGGGAAGATGGCAAGACCGGGTACAATGTGGGGAAAATAGTGTAGCTGTGAAGATAT
>DATFYJ010000141.1:0-12944 GCA_035315105.1 Chitinivibrionales bacterium | reverse complement strand
AGAAACGGTTTCACCTTGTCAAGGATGATGCCGTGAAAGAGCCAGCCCTCTGCGGCATGCAGCGCGTTGCGCGTGGTGATGTCGAACTCCAGGTCCTCTATTGACACGGTGGAACTCGCTTCGTCGTACCGCACGCGGCCGATCACGTACACCGTACCGGAAAAAGAGCCGGTGAACTGGATGCTCACCACCGCATACCCCTGCATGCCGTACAGCGAGACGTCCTGGACGATCACTTCCTTGTCGCCTGCCGTAAAGTTCCTTCCCTTGAGCGCGCTTATGAGCATCTGGCTTGCGCTTGCATAGGAAATCTCGCTGTACAGGTTTATCACGAACGACGTGTCGATGTTGTCCGACACCGTGAATGGCGGCAGTGAATCGACCGGGTTTGATGCGGGCCGGTTACCCAGGAACGTCTCGGCAACCGAGCGTATTCCCACCGACCCCCGGATGGTTCCGGCAGCGCCCGAAAGCTGGGTCATGTACACCGACAAAGGGGAAAGCCGGAGCCACAGGCTGTCGGGCGCGCTGGCAAGCAGAATGGGCGTCTGGATGCGCGTCCAGAGCGGCTTCAGCATTTTCTTGAGGTCGAGAGAGCCGTTGACGGCGCTGTCGACCATTGCGCCGAGCATATTCTGCTGTGTCAAGAGAATGACGTCCGCGACCGGGGTGACGGGAATGGCAACGAACCGCATACGCAGCACGGGCTCCGATATCCACTCGTAGCCGTCCGATTGCGTTGCGGTGACCACCTTCCAATCGTTCTTGACGGAAAAGTGCGAACGGAACTTGAGCGCCAGCGCCGCCTCCATCTCCTGGTATTCGGTGTGCGAGAACCCGAGCGCGCCGACCGTGAACTGAAATTGCAGCCAGATCTTAAGCGGCACGCGGTACGATATTTCGTTTCCGTCAAGCGCTATCCGGATCGAGTCGCCCTTCCACACCTTGAGCTTGACCGGCTTCATGCCGGCTATGGTCATGGTGTCGCATTGGTAAAGAAGGCCGTTCACCTGGTCATTGAGGAGTTTCTCCAGGTACCACGATTTCATTTCCAGCGGCACGTCGATCACCGACGGTACGGGCGCAAACGCGGCCGCGGGGGAAATGTCGAGCGGCAGCTCGGGCTTGGTCTGCACCCTGGGCGGCGGCGTGCAGGCGGCGAGGGCCATTACAAACGAGACAAGGATGATTCGTTTTATCATAAAGGAAAGGGGGCTAAAAAGCACCGGGAAGGAATATAAATGATTGCGGGTGGTTGCCGGAAATGGGGAAGGGGCGTTCGGCTGCACAAAAAAAATACGGCCCGTCAACCGTTCCCGGTCAACGTGCCGCATTTCAGTTCGAACTGTCTACATGGCGTGATGATGATGCTTGTGCGGCCCCCATCCGCCAAGCACGAGTTTGATATACGGACCCGTCTGCTGGATGGACGGCAGATCGCTCAGGACAACGCCGTCGGAATACCAGCGTTTGGTGTAGTACAGGTCCGCAAGGTATCCCACTCTCAATCCTGCAACGAGCCCGCGGGTCCCGTCTTTATTGGCAAACAGGAAATTGGACCCGAGCCCGAGATCAAGCAGCGGGGTGAGCTGCCAGGCGTAAACGTTCGGTTCGCTTGTCGCAAGGAGCGAGGCGAGGGTTCTTGAATTTGCACGGAAGAACATCGCGTTCAGTCCTGCGCCCAGTCCCAGATACGGGTACAGGCTCGCGAACAGGTCGGGCGGCAGCACGTTGAACCCGGTCCTGCCGGTAATGTCACCGACGAAAAACGAGGTGCGCAGCCCCGCGTTAAGGTTGTCGCCGTAAATGTCAAGCGACAGCGAGCGCTCCATGATCAGCCTGCGGAACTCCTTTTCCCTCCCGAACGAGAGTGTCCACGCATGGTCGGGAAATCCCGAAAGGTTGGATGAGTTCAGAAAGCCGTTCAGTTTTCCCAGGGAAGTCCACGAGATCCCCGGGCTTACATAGCCGAACTCGCGGGTCGGCGTCATCATCTTCTTCATCGCCGAGTCGCGGTCCTCCTGGTTAGTCTGTGCTGCGGCTATTGCCGAAAGCAGCAACATGCTCAACAAGATACGGTTCAGCGTTCTCATATATGACTCCTTGGTGGCGGTCGTGTCGGTATGGAAGCTGCCGATTCATTCTTCCCCCTTATATAAGTGTTTACGGATAAGCGGTGCAAGAATTGCGGGTCTTGCAGGATTCCCGGCGGTGTGGGGCCGATTGAGATTGTGTGGTCGCATGCTTGCGCTTGACGGGTTTGCAGGAGCTTGCATCAATTTTGGCAGGGGGTTATTTTTGTCCGGTTCATCGGTACGCTGCGTTTCCCACGGAATGCGAAGGACGCCACATCCATGCCTCTCAAACTCACCTGGGCGGAACGCCAGATCTTTCTGAACCACGCATGGGGGCCCGGTCCTCTGCTCGACATGTTTTCCGCGCTCGGGTTCAAGGCGGTGTGCGCCGCCGTGAAGCTGGGTCTGTTTGAGGCTCTCGAATCCGGCGGTCCTCAAACGCCGGCGCAGGTCGCTTCGACCATCGGCGCCGACGGCCGAGGCGTGGAACTTCTCCTGCGCGTGCTGCAGGGACTGGGGTATGTGCGCCGAAGGGGAAAATCGCGTTATGTCAATTCTCCGATGACCCGCACCTGGATGCTTCCCGACTCGCCGGTCAACTGCTCCGTCATGCTGGGATATTTCGAGGACGCCTGCGAGCGCTGGTCGAGGCTCGATGCCTCAATCCGCGGCGGCGCGCCGGCCGAGACCTGCGACAAGTGGCTCAACCGCCACCCGGGAACCTGGGAGCGGTATCACGCGAACATGTACGGCGTGGCGCGGCTTATCTCCGGGGAAATTGGGGCGCGTTGCACACTGCCGCCGACCGCGAAACGGCTCATCGACCTCGGCGGCGGCCACGGGCTTTACAGCGTGGAATTTTGCAGGCGCAATCCCTTGCTCTCTGCCGTGGTCTTTGACTGGCCGCAGGCCAGGGCCGCGGCGGAGCGAACGATACGGGACCACGGGATGGCAGAAAGGGTTCGCTTTACGGAGGGGGATTTCTTCCGTGACGATATCGGCGCCGGATACGACGCCGCGCTCCTGTTCAACGTGATCCGGATCTTCACGGAGAGCGACGCCGTGGCGCTCCTTTGTAAGGCCAGAAATGCGCTCAAGTCGGGCGGCAAGGTGTTCGTTGCAGATCAGTTTAACTCAAGAACGCCCACGGCTTTCTCTAAAGTAAACGCATTTCTTGTTCACCTCGAACTGTACAACGGGTGCCCGGGCATTTCGTACACCGCTTCCCAGGCAATCGCCGTCCTGCGCAAGGCGGGGTTTTCGCAGGCCCGGGAAATCCCGCTCAGGCGTGCCGGAGGCGTGAGCGTGATCGAAGCGGTGCGCGGCTCCTAGACGCCTGCGCATAGGTCCCTCATTTATCTGTTGCGCTAAAACAGGAACATACTATTTTTCTTGTTGGATACCCCCTTCCTCTTTTACAGGAGGCTATTGTGAAAAAATCCCCGAAAATAGTGGCGGCACTGTACCTTGCAGCGCTTATTGTTTCCTGCAGTTCGCCGACATCCACTTCGAGCGGACCCACCCCGCCCACGACCAAAAACTACACCCTGACCGCAACGGTCAACGGAACCACGCTGTTTTCCTCCGGCGCCACGATCACCATAGGCGCCTATATCGATGCGTCGAAGCGCCTTGTCGATATCAAAGGCACGTCTGCGTCGCTTGATCAGACCATAGAGCTTTACTTTGTCTGTCCGTCAAGTGTGACGGCGCCCCTCACCATAACCGCAGGCACCCCTGGCGCCGTGGTAGTCGGGAAGTACTTCGATGGGGGCGTCACGAGTTCCACCGTGTGGATGAGCGCGGACACTGCTTCCGCAACCGTCAACTCCTTTTCCATGGGTCCCGCCGACACGTCCATATCGGTTGACTTTTCATACACGGCCTTGGGCGGGCCCAATGGCGTTGCGCAGACCGCCAAGAAGATTTCCGCCGGAACGCTTCGGAAACAGTAAGGACGCAGGGAATGCAAGAGCGTCCACAGCGAAAGAGGCGCGGGCAAAGCCCGCGCCTCTTTTGTCATCTCCCGACCTTCTAAACCCGGGCTAGTTGTACATCCCCAGGTGCCGCCGCACGGTTTCCGTAAGCTTTCCCCACGGAATAAAAATCGAATCGGTGCGGATGCGGTTCTGCGGCCCCGTGGTCACCTGGTGAATGATCTCGACGCCGTCCTTCTCCTCGTAATACCAGTTGTGCTCGTCGATGTTCTGCGGTGCAACCGAATGGTGCACGAGATGAATGTTCCGCTCAAGGCCTGTGTCGCTCTGCTTTCTCATGTGGATTTTTCCTTTTCCTGCGGTGAGAACTCTGCCGCTATTCTTCCTTGATGGTGATGTTGCCGCTTGTGGCCGAACAGGTGATGACGGCCGTGGAATCTCCGCCGTTCAGGGTCGTCCTGTTTCCGGACGGAGTGGTAATGACCCCTGATTTTGTGGAAAGCGCCAGGTTCGCGCTGAAGTTGCGCGGGACGCTGATGCTGATGTTCCCGCTGGTGGTGTTGAAGGTTGCGCTTGAAAAGGTGCTGTCCGGCGCGAGCGTGGCGTCGATGTTTCCGCTTGTCACGCTGATGTAGCAGCCGTGGACTACGTCGGCGCTCACGTTGCCGCTGGTGGATTCCAGATTCACAAACCCGTTGATCCCCGTAAGCGTGATGTTGCCCGAGCTGGTTGTTGCATACACGTCAAGCGAACGGTTGGCAACAAGGGTCGCCTCTTCGAACCGGAGAAGCTCCCAAAGGTCCTTGTTGTCGGTGAGGGAGAACCCCACCGTTGCCACGCCCTTTGCCGGGGTGACCGTTACGGTAAGCTGGTCGGCCGCGGTCTCGCCCGAACCCTGGATCGCCATTTCGCTCACGGTGAGGGTCGCCTCGATGAGCGAATCGGCGGTCCCGCTCACCGTGATGTTGCCCAGACGGTCGCCCAGATCAATCGACGCTACGTTGACGGAAGCGCTTGAGCACTCGCCGCTTTTCTCGGTGGTGATCCTCGTGGCGTTAAAGACGCATCCGGCCAGGGTCGCCGCAGTAAGCGCCGCTATGGACCACCTAAGGCTTCGAACCATTTTCGCGTTCATCGGAGTGCGGTCCTTTCGTCAGAAGTTGAAGGCATAGGACATGCCCACGTCGATCCACAGTGCGCCCTGCGGCAGCACGCCCGAGTGCTGGCTCAGCGCGGCGGTGAAGTAGGGTCCGTAGGCCGCGTAGTTGAGGCGCACAAGGGGGCTAATCGAAAAATGATTTCGTACCCATACTTCGTTGAACAGCGCGAGGAACGGCGCCGCGCTTGCGCGGGCAGGGTGCCCCGCGCCCACCCGCCCCTCCACCGAAACGCCGGCCACGGCGCCGAGCTGCAGCCTCTTGACAGGAAAGAATGCCAGCCGAGCCGAGGGAGATGCCGCCACCGCGTACCGCTGTCCGTCCGGCGTCTCCTCCCAGTATGCCGTGATGTCCTGCAGGCCCAGGTCGAAGTTCTTGGTGAGCGTGTAGGTGAGGAACATGCCATGCAGAAGGAGCAGGTCCAGCTTCTGCTGGTTGTAGGGACCGACGTCGGTGATGCGGAGCTGGAACCCGAAATGCAGGGGAAACCGTTTGGAAAGCGCAAGCGTGTTCTGGTCTTCGGCGAGCCTGTCGGCTTTTTCCGCAAGGTCTTCCGCAAGGTCTTCGCGCTTTCCGGCGGTCTCCTCGAGTTCGCGGGCCTTGACGGACATCTCCCGGGATTTGTCGAGGAGCTCTTGGGAATTTTCCTGGATCTCCTGCGCCAGTTTCTTCTGCTGTTCCAGGTCCTGCGACGTGTCGCTTGACATATGTGAAAGCACAATGTCGAGGCTGTCCGCCTGGAATTCGTAGAGCGAATCTTCCGCGGTCTTCGCGCCGTGCGCCCGCCTCACACGTTCGACGTCGGCCTGGATGAGTTTCTTGATCCGCTCGATTTCCGTCCGCATGTGCCCGGCGGCGTGGCGGACGTCCTGCTCGCCGATTTCCTGCTGGAGTTTTTCCGCCTTTTGCTGGGCTTCGACGGCCCGCTTTTCTGCGTCGTCGGACGAGCGGTTGAGGGTGTCGGCCAGATCGCGCAGCGCCTTTGCCTCTGCCTTGAGCCGCGCCGCGTCGGCGCGCAGGCTTTCAACGCTCACGCGGTTGGTTGCGGCGCGCGCCGCCGTGGAATCCTGTGCGGCCCGCAATGAAACGACCATGGCGAGAAGGATCGCGGCCATCACACGCATCAGTCGTGACGATTGCTTCATGCAACACCTCGATTATGCTGAACGGTATGGGCCGGTGCTGTGTTCCCGCGCGACCGAACGAGCGATTGCGAGCGGGCCGCCCTCGTACGTTTCATAAAAAATTTACTGCCGCCGGCGCGGGCCCGCAACCGAGAATCCGCCACCTGCACGCGGGGTCGGTGAACTGCATCGCGCGACAGGCGGTAACGGGAAAATCGGGCGCTTCTGTCAACAAACGGGAGGGGCGGTCACGCGGCGGGGCTTTCCAGCCTCGCGCGGATCGCCTGATAGTGGGTCCGGCTCACCGGGAGCCTGGTCCCGTCGCGCAGCTCAAGCTCGTACCTGCCGCCGCCATGGACGCGGATTTCCTTTGCGTCAAGCAGGTTCACGATATACGACTTGTGGATGCGGCAATAGGTTGGGGGCAGGAGGCGGGAGAGCGACTCCATGGACTTGGCGTACAGCTCGAGGGTGCCGCTGGTCAGGTGGAGCTCCACGTAATCGTCGGCCCCCTTGAAGAACCGAACGGATTCCACGGGGATCAGCCGCACCGCGCCCAGGTTCTTCACGGCAAGGAGCCGCATGCCGGGCGATGGCGCGGGCACGGCCGACCGGAGCCTGTCGAAGGCCTTTTTGAGGCGCTCGCGGTCGTAGGGCTTGGGCACGAAGTCGAGCACGCCGTACTCGAACGCCTTGACTGCCTGGTCAAGGCTTGCCGAGACCACAATGGTGTGGAACGATTCTGCCGCCATGCGCGACAGCAGCTCGAAGCCGCTGGCGCCGTTCAGGTTGAGGTCGAGCAGCACGAGGTCGGCGCGGTGGCCGGCAAGGTGTTCCTCGGCCCCGGCGAGGGAGCTCTTTATTGTCAAGGAACCGGCGGCCGCGCCGAGGAGCTCGGCGGTCATGCGCTCGAGCCGGCGTGCGGCAAGCGCCTCGTCTTCCACAATGAGGATGTCCATGGTCATGCGGCCCCCTGTATGATCTCCAAGCGCGCCTCCCAGCCGCCCTGCACCGGGCCGCCGGAAAATTTCCATGCGCCGGGGAACGCCTCCTCCAGCCGGGTCTTTACATAGCGGATGCCGGTTCCCTCGGGGCCGTGAGGCGCGGCCGTTATGTCTTCGCGGTTGTTGAACATTGTGTAGGTGACGCGGCCGCCGTCCGCTTTCCTGCGGAACACGAACTTCCCGAGGCCATTTTTGCATCCGTGGGTGAGGCCGTTTTCCACCAGCGTGTGCAAAACCAGGGGTGGGACGCGTTCGCCTTCCGGCGCTGTTTCCGCTTCGAGAACGTAGGCGCGGTCCCGGCGCAGTCCCATCACCTCCAGGTGGAGGCCGCACAGCCGGAGTTCTTCGTTCACAGGAACGAGTTTCTCCTTTGAAAACTGCAGCATCAGGCGCAGCTCTTCGGCAAGGGCGTTGACAAGACGGACTGCATTGGCGGGGTTCTCCTCCAGCCACGCGACAATGGAGTTGAGCGAATTAAGCAGGAAGTGGGGCTGAATGTGCTTCTTGAGAAGCTCAAGCTCGAGCCGTGCGCTCCGCAGCTCGCTTTCCTGGCGTCTGCGGTTCTGTTCGGCCATCTGGCGGGCGAGCGACAGCGTCAGCAAAATGATGAGCGCGCAGAACCCCAGCGCCCAGGCATAGTCGGTGCGGCGCTGGAACGAAACGTAGATGCCGGCAAACAGCGCGATGCAGCCCAAAAGGGCGAGCACGGCTCCCCGGTTCCTCCGCAAAACATTGATAAAAGCGATAACCGCCGAGAACAGGGTCACGGCATACATCAGGAAGCGGTTCGCAACGTCGAAGGCGGGAAGCCAGCCCACCGGCAGCAGCCCGAACATAATGAGCCGCGGCGGCACGATGCAGACAAGCGCAACGGCGACAATCGCGGCCGAGAGTTTGTGGCGCAGCGGGTGGGCGAACTCGTACAGAAAGAAGACCGGCAGCAGCGCCATCATGAGGAACCACGGGATGTCGTTGACAAGTGCAATGGCATAGTAATGCGCCAGGCTGGTGGGGAAGTAGCTTACGGCGACGTCGATGAGCAGGTACACGGCCGACGACAGGCACAACACCGCGAACAGCGCGTAGGCGGGTCCGCGCGCGCGTCCGAGGATCACCGCGAAGTGAAACAGGGCGGTGATGAGGAAAACCCCGGCGCACAGGATCAGCAGGGCCTGGCTGCGGCGCATGCCGCCGAGCAGCTCGTCGAAATAGCCTATTTGTAAAGGAGCTTCCACAAGGCCGGAGAACGTTCTGGCGTTTCCAACCCTGAGGGCGACCGTGTGCCTGCCCGGCCCTGCAAGATAGTGCGGCACAACGGCAAAGATCGCCGAAACGCCGGGGACCTCGGGGGAATTTCCCGAAGCGATCTTGCCATTTTGCGAAATGAGAACGCCGTCCCAGTACAGCTCCGAGGCGCATACGGCGGCGCGGCAGAACAGGCCGCAGGGCCTCAGGGAATCGAGCGGCTCAGGAAAAAAGATGGTCTTGCGGTACCACCGCACGCCCGTGCCCGGCGCCTTGTCGCGCGCCCACAGCGTCCCGACCGCTTCTGCGGGCCAGCGCGAATCATCGAAGCCGGGGGAGCGCCATGCGGTATCGTCTCCCCGGCGCGTTTTCCACAGCGCCAGAAAAGTGACCGGCGTTTCGTTGGGAAACAGGTACACGGCCGTGGAATCGGCAGGCTGTGCGCCGCATTCCGGAATTCCGCAGGCGCCGCAGACAATCAGTATATTTAGAATGACATGAGAAGGCAATGATAAGCGCATATGCCCGGTAGATGCGTGAAAGAAACCGTATCTCTTACAACGCCGTTTTTCCCGTATGTCAGGATTTCACCACTTCAAATACTTGATGGGACAGACGCGTGCGAGAAAATAATTCGCGGCTGCCCGCCGCACCTCCGGGAGAATTTAGGGGCATGACCTGCAGGCGGAAACAATGGCGAGGATTCCGGGCAACGGTGGCGGTTCCGGCCATTCTTGTCCTGTGGATCGGCTGGCTTCCCTCCGCGCGCTCCGCGCGGGCGCAGGTCTTCCGGGGATATTCGCAAAGCGGCTCCTTGCAGATGAAATCGGACCTGCGGGGCAACAGAAAGGTGATCACCACGTATTATGCGAGCGGTAAACTCGAGGCTGTTTACGAATACGAAGACGGGAAGCTGAACGGCGTGGCGCGCCAGTACTACGAAAACGGGGTGCTGAGGACCGAAACCAGGTATCAGGACGATAAGCGGGACGGCACGGCGAAGTTTTATTATCCGAACGGCATGCTCAAGGCAAGGATCGAGTATCAGAACGATGTGCAGACGGGCGTGCCGCGGTTATACGACGAGAAAGGCAAGCTGGTTCCGGCTCCCGGCGCAGAAAAACCCGCCGCTACCGCCCCTTCCTCTCCTGTTCGATAAAGAGTATTGTCTTGTCAACCTTCGGCATCGTCACTGGCTTCCCGCGCGCCCTTCTCCAACCTCGTGATATCGCGGATCGGCAGGCCGCCCAGCGCGGCGATCACCGATCTGTCCGGAATCTGCTTGTTCTTCCGGATGAACGAATACTGTCCGATGACGCAATTTTTTCCAATGGTCACTCCCGGGCTAATGTAGCACTGCTGGCCGATGAAGGTGTTGGCGCCGATCTTTACCGGCTGCAACTGCAGGAAGCCGTGCTCAAAGGTGTGACAGGAGATGTCAGACTTGCCGCCGATGATCACGTTGTCGCCGATTTCCAGAAGGTACGCGTCATTGAGAAACCACGTATTGATCGAAACGTTCCTGCCGATTTTCGCCCCGATAATCCGGAAGAACAGGGTTGCCAGGAAACTGAGCGGAATCAACTCGAGGATCGTTTTCCCGGCCAGGTGATAAATGCCGCTGTACGTCAGCCACCGCAGCATGGTAAACGACACCATGGGATACCTGCCGGCCTTCATGCCGAGGCTGAGGAGACGGACTACAACGCTCATCACGATCGTGCCGGTGACAAAATACAGGAATAGCGCAAGCCCGCAGGCCACCGAAAACGCCAGAACATGCAGCGGCGCACCCTGCGCAAGGACGGCATTTTTCGCCCACACAACAAGGCAGATCGACGGCACCAATGAAAGGCCGAGGACCACCGCGTCTCCGGCGTAGATGACAAGGGTGACAAGCGCCTGAATCAATTCCGATTTGCCGATGGCGGCAATGACTTTATTCATCACACAATCCCCTGGTTCTGGTTTGCGGCGAGCGTTCTCTTGATTTCCGCGTGCTTTGCCGCGTTGATGGGATACAAGGTAAGGATTGCAAGCCCGGCCGCTATAAAGGCGAGCGGCAACCCCGCAAGAAGCATGTTGATTCCACGGATGGCGCTCAAGGACTGGTCGAGGACCGCGCCGCCCGGCGCCTGGGCAAACCCGGTCGCCGAGAGAACCGCGCCGTTGATTGCGGCGCTTGCGGCCATGCCGAGTTTTTGGACAAAAAACCACAGGCCGTAATAGATGCCCTCGTTGCGCCGGCCGGTCTGCATTTCCCCGTATTCAACCACGTCGGGGATCATGGACCACAGAACGATGAAGAACGACGACAGCCCGATTCCGGAAACTATTGCCAGCGAATAAAAAATTCCCTTGCCGGCGGCAAGCCCGATCTGCGAAACGCAAACAAGCCCTACGGCAAACACCGCCATGCCTGCGAAAAGCGAAACTTTCTTCGATGCCGCCTTCGACACCCATGCCCAGAGCGGCAGCGCGGCGATGGCGGCCATCACCAGTACCCCCATAACGAGGCTCGACTGAAAATCACCGCGGAGCTTGAGCGAATACTTCACAAAGTAAACGAATATCCCCGATACGCCGGTGGTGGCGACGGTGAGCAGCAGATACGACGAGACTAGGAGCACAAACGGCGTATTGCGAAACGCCGAAAGCCATATCCAGAAATGGATGCCTTCTGGTTTGTCAACCACCGTATCGCGTTTGCGCGTTGCGGCAACGGCAGTGAGGCCGCCGCCGAGCATCACCACGCCGTACACGCCGGCCATTCCGGGGTAGCCCACCTGCGGCAGGCCGGCGAGCAGCTGGGTGGCCCCGGCGCCGATGATCATGGCGAAGAGGGAGAAGACCATCCGCACGCCGGTGAGGCTGGTGCGCTCGTGATAGTCGCGGGTGAGATCGGCGGTCATGCTGCCGTAGGGAATATTGTACATGGTGAAGGAGGTGGAGAACAGCACAAACAGCAGCGAATACACCACGAACTGCACCGATTGATTTCCGGGAAACCTGAACCACAGCAGGGCGAAGAATACGACAAAGGGGCCGATGGCGGCAAGCATCCAGAACCGGTGCTTGCCCAGCTTCGATGTGGTGCTGTCGACAATCATTCCCATCACGGGGTCCATCACCGCGTCCCAGGCCCTGCCGATAAGCAGTACGAGCCCGGCAAGATAGGCCGGCATGCCGACAACCGTGTTGAGGAAATAAAGGTAGAAGAAATTGAGGACGTTAAAGGCAAGGCCGGCGACAAGATCGCCGGAACCGTAGCAGAGTTTGATGCGCAGCGAAAGCGATTCCCTGCCGTGCGGGCCGTCGTCGGCTTTGTTCATGGTTCTATTCCTTTGGTACAAAGGCGTCCGCAAGCCGGAAATCGGCGCCGATCAGGCAGCCGACATAAAACCGGTGGTTAAAAAGCGGGTCCTGCGGATAGAAACCGGCCGTCACCGCCGCAAAGGTGGATTTGAGGGCCGGGCGCGTCGGCTTGACAATTGCAATTGCGCACACCTGTTGCGACCGGAGCGCCGTGCCCGTCACGTACGCGAAGCGGTACGTGGCGCCGGCCAGAAGCCAGGGCGAGCATTCGGCAAGAAGATATGCTTCGTTGATGACGTCGAGATCGTTCGTGCGGTGCGGCAGGTACGAGTGCACCTCGAGGAAATACCCGGTGCCGTTGATGCCCAGCTGGTTCACCGTCACGGTGTTGAGCGCGACAAGCCGCCAGAGTTTCGCCTTGAGGGTGGGAGCCACCGAAATCCAGTATCCGCGGGCGTTGTCCGGCGTAAGCTTCCGCTGCGCGTCCGGGCCGTAAGCGTCCTTCGGAGACCCGAGCCTGAAACAACCGTAGCCGAGCAGGTTGTACATGTCGTACACGCCCGTCTTGCATACCAGCTCGAAAAACGCCACCGGCTCCATGCTGACCCGCCCGGACGCCACGTTGTCGGCAGGCGTCCATTCGTTTTGCACGCCGCCCGTTATGTTCGTGGATTCCCAGAGAATGCCCGGTTTCTTGACAAGAGGTAGTCTTCCGAACAGCCTGCTGTCGAGAATGACGCCGAGCGGATTGAGCGAAGCGCCTATGGACTGGCTGAAGAAAAGCCCGTCCTCGGCTTTCTGGGCAATGGCTGCCGAGGCGATAACAAGGATAAAGAACGCGGCAACTGCTGCGAAAACGCCGGAAGAATTCGTCTTTAGGGGATCTGAAGGTGTGGTGAGATTGGATTGCATTGCCGGTAAGATGGTCAAATGACGTGCCAAAAAGTCCGATGTTGTGCAACCTGTTGTTTCATAAGCGGAAATCCTGCCTTGGCCTGCTTTGTTCGAAAGGCCGATAAACATGCAGGAGCGCAACGAGGTGACCGTTATGTGCAATTCCGCAACCGCATCATCAGCGGCCCGATTG
>DATFYJ010000140.1:0-4423 GCA_035315105.1 Chitinivibrionales bacterium | reverse complement strand
TAGGCAAAATGGCTGTGCGCGCCGGGAGTCATCATCGCAAGATATATTCCGGACTCACGCAGCGCCTCGGCAACCTCCCGGGCGTTTGACTCGTTGATTTCGGTGTCGTAATGCACTTCATACCCGAGAACAACATGCTTTGGAACCCGCGGCGCGATTTCCTTCTCGATGAGGCCGATGAGATTTACCGTGTCAAGCTTGTCCGTACTCCATTTTTTCCGGATGTCGGCGGGAACAAACCCGCCTTTCCCTGCATGGAACGTCCATCTGCATATACTGTGATACGCTTTCTTCTCTGCCATGGTGCACAGTCCTTCTCTATGATAAGGAATAAAAACCTAGAATAATCAGCCGATTTGACCTATTGTGTCGGCATGACGGGTATACGACCAGGATTTGCTCAGCATTTCCTTCCACTGTCCAAAGCAATCGGCATACACATCCGTCAAGGTCGGGTCCGGCGAAACCCTGCGAACCACTTTCAGGCCCTCAAATGCTTCCCGTGCCGACGAGTAAATCCCGGAACCGATGCCGGCGCCCCGGGCGGCCCCCTGCGCGCCGTTGGTATTGTAAAGCTCGAGTTCCACGTCGCATACCGCGGCGAACACCTCTGCAAAGAGCCTGCTCTTGAACAGGTTGGCATGTCCGGCCCTGACCGTCGCGGCATTGACGCCGGTTGTTCGCATAATGTCAAGTCCGTACCGGAGGGCGAATACGATGCCCTCCTGAACGGCGCGCAGGACGTGCCTGCGGGAATGCAGGGCCAAATCGATCCCTTGGAACGACGCATTGATGTTCCTGTTTTCAAGCGTGCGCTCGGCCCCGTTCCCGTAGGGAAAGACCTTGAGGCCGTCGCTTCCGGGCGGCGCTTTCTGCCCTTCGGCATTCATTTCTTCATAGGTCATTGCGGCATTCCCAGCCGTGCATAGATTCTGCTTTACCCACCTGTTAAGGATGCCACTTCCGTTGACGCACAAGAGAACACCATACCGCGGCGCCTGCGCGGTGTAATTGACATGAGCAAACGTATTGACCCGGAACGACGGGTCGCCGGCCGGTGCATCGGTAACACCGTACACCACCCCCGATGTCCCAGCGGTCGCGGCAATCTCGCCCGGATTGAGCACATTAAGGGATAAGGCGTTGTTCGGCTGGTCTCCCGCACGGTAGGAAACGGGGATTCCGCTTTGCAACCCGAGTTCCTGCGCAATTTCACGTTCCACGGTTCCCTGCTCCGAGAAACCGGGAACGATTTGCGGTATTAATTCGTAGCTGAAATCGAAATAGTCGAGAACGATGTCGGCGAGCCGATGATGGTAAAAATCCCACATGATGCCTTCGGAAAGGCCGCATGAGGTTGTTGTGACGTCTCCAGTCAATTTCATGGCGATGTAATCGCCAGGGAGCATGATTTTGTCGATTCTTAAGTAAATATCGGGATCGTTTTTCTTTACCCATGCGAGTTTGGAAGCGGTAAAATTGCCTGGCGAATTGAGCAGGTGATCCATGCATTTTTTTTCGCCTATCTCCGCATACGCATTATTGCCTATGTCAACTGACCTGCTGTCGCACCATATGATCGCATTGGAAAGTGGCCTGCGGTCTTTGTCTACCATGACAAGTCCGTGCATCTGGTACGAAATTCCAATTGCGCGAACATCGTGCAGGTCGATGGTCGAAGCGGTCCGCAGCATGGCGGTGACGATCTTCACGTGGTTCCACCAAACTTCGGGGTCCTGTTCCGCCCAGCCGGGTTTTGGGCAGATGATGTCAAGCTCGGTTTGCGGGGACGCGGCCGAGGTGACAACCTGCTGGCTTTGTATGTCCATGAGACAAGCTTTTATCGATGAACTGCCGATGTCGTACCCGAGAAGATAACCTGAAAACACCATGCTCTACCCCTCAACACTCGGATACTGTTTTTGGAACCATCCGTCAATTGGCCGGATTACAAACAGCCACCGAATAATTTACTACACCAGCCCGCCAAAAGCACTCAGGCACTGTTTATCTTGTTTAACGATGCTATATACTTTTGAATACGCACGGAATTGCAGGTAAAACCTGGTGGCATTGTCAACGGAAGGGCTTGCTTACAGCGGCGAATCAGGGAAATTGACAATTACGACAGAAACTCCAGGAACATGAAGGATGACCTTCTTCAGCCTCACGCGCCGACTATCGAATGAGTGAAACAATGCTCGCGGTCGCAATCCGACTGCTTACCCTTACGCTCAGCAGGTACATCCCGCTTGGAAATTTTTCCTTTGTCAACAATGAAACTCGACTGTTCCCGCCCGTACCCCTGTATTGAAGCGTCCGTACCGCAGTGCCGTCAAGGCGGCAAAGGGCTATTTCCGCCCGCGTATCCGCCGGAAGATTGAGGTAGAGAATTCCGTTCCGCATATCAACGAGTTTTTCAGATGCAAACTGAGCGCTTGGTTTCATGTGGACATCATCTCCCGAATCCGGATTCAGCGGGTTGATCGGCATGATCTTCGATAAGGGGATCTGGTTGTTAAGCATTTTCTTTGCGCATCCTGTCAATCGAAGGTACCAGTCGCTCGGCAAATTGTACCCATCGGCGTCAAGCGTCAGCCACCAGCCGTCAGAGGGAGCAAGGGACTTCTTCGGACACGCCTTCAGAACCGCCGTGCCTTCGTCCACTTCGTCAAACATCGCACCGTACAGCATGGTAGCGCCGGCGCTGATCGCATTGTATGCCTGTTCCCAGTAGAACGTGCCACCCAGCCGCGGGATCTGGTTTTGAGGCGTGGTTCCCTGGTGCATGTTGAACTAGGAAAATCCTGGCCAGATAACGGGAAGGTATTCTTTCCCAAGACTCTTGCATTCGGCCACATCAGGAATCAGGTTGTTGGTCTTCCACGAGTCCGCACCGGCAATATCTCCGAATCGCCCAACAAACCAGGGGCTAATGATGTCGACCGATCTGCAAACTGAATCCCAAGGCGGGCCAATAGTTCTCCAATCATCATTTACGCCCCCCATGATGGTCGCCTGGTATTTTGCCGGCGCACCGGTCTTGAACCAATTGATTATCTGTTGAGCCACGTCGGTGGTGATCGACCTGTCTGGAAAGCCGAATCCCCACACCGACACCAGCGGCTTTCCCTTGTGCTTCAGATAGCGCGGGCTGCTCGTGACCTTGAAGGTATCCACGAGATACATCCAGTCACTCGTCATGTCGTTGAAAAGCGTGCTGTTGTTCGCACCGGAGACATCGTACATGACGACAAATACCCGGCCGTAAGTCTCTGCCGCTGTTTTACAATTCAACAGTACCTTGTTTGTAAAGTCGTTCCACCCCACATGCTTGGGGCCAAAGCGCTGCACCCAGACGCCGTCGATGTTGTAATCTTTCATCCATTTGAAATGCCGCATCTCGGTGGTCAACGGATACGAAGAGTTTACCTTTACGACAGAACCGTCGCTGTAATGCATGTTGGTCGCAAAGAGCTCGTTCGCGGCATATTCGGCAAAATCAGGGAAAAGGTCGACATTGAGGGAAGAATGGACAGGATTCTGACTATTGAACCAATGGAACCAGCCCCCGCCCGATCCATCACCCGGGCACTCGAACCAACCTTGATAGCCGCACATGTATTTGCCGGTTAGTGTCGTGGCATTCACGGTGTCCTGGGCCCGGATGGCTATGCATATTGTCAATAACGCCAAAATCGCAACAAGTGCGATGTGCGCCAATCCTCGTTGATTCCTGTCAAGGAATAAAAATCTCATTTTGCAAGACATCTCATGCCTCCTGTCGATACTAACCGAAAAATCACCGATCGCGAAACTCACCTGCAAATAATTTAACTGCCCGCGGTTCCGAAAGCAGCTGTGAGTTAAGTAGTTTATTCAGCTGTCCAATATATTAATGAATTTAGACAGGTGGACAAACTCGTATCTTACCTTTGCGCTTTGCAGCCCGATAAAGCACACCTCCATAACGATAGTAAGTCGCCTACCCGATCCCAAGGCGTTTGCATAACGCTCTGGGACCAGGACACGGCAAACGGAACCCAAATAAAAATTGTTTTGCTCGGCTCCTCGGCCCTGCTTGTGAAAAAAGGTCTTTCTGAAAGCCTTGCCGGCCGTTTTGAGCGGATACGCATGCATCAATGGTCGTTGAGCGATATGTCGTCCGCGTTTGGGTGGGACGCGGAAACCCATATAATGTTCGGCGGATATCCCGGAGCTGCGCCGCTTGTAAACGATCCGCAGCGATAGCGCGCGTATGTGGCCGATTTGCTCGTGGAACCTTCCATTTCACGTGATATCCTGCAGATGGAACGGATCGACAAACCGGCGCTTCTTGGGCAGCTCTTTCAACTCGGGTGCGCGTGTTCAGGGCAGATGGTGTCTTTTGTCAAGCTGATGGGACAGCTCCAGGATGCGGGCA
>DATFYJ010000139.1:0-10043 GCA_035315105.1 Chitinivibrionales bacterium | reverse complement strand
CTCGACATGGTAAAGCATGTGTCAATCAACTCGGGCGTGCGCATGGACCTTGCCCTGCTCTGGCCCGAGATCATCGACGTTGTCGCGAAAAAGGCGACGGGCGGCCAGCTTTCCGTTGCGCCCGAGCACGTGTCGCGCACCGTGCTTTCGGCAATGGGAAAATCCGAGGAAACCGGATGGCAGAGGTTCGAGGAGCTCTTTGCGGCCTCAACCGCGCGCGCCGGCAAGCAGCAGTTCCTGGTGCCCTATCTTATCGCGGGCCACCCCGGCAGCACGCTCAAGGATGCCGCGGAGCTCGGCGAGTACCTGCGCCGCAGGGGCATGCGGCCGCGCAACGTGCAGGAGTACATTCCCATCCCTATGACCGTGTCGTGCTCCGTGTATGCCACCGGCGAAGACCCGTTTACAGGCAGGAAGGTGCCGGCCACCTACAAGCTGAGCGAGGTGCGGCGGCAGAAGGAGCTCATCATGTGGTGGCAGGAACAAACGCCGCACCCTCACCACGACCGCAGGGGAGGCCGGCGGTGAACAACGGTTCCGTGCCGCCTCCCGCCGCGTTTGCGCCCCCGCCGGGCCGCGACGCCGTGGCCCATGTCATTCACAAAGGCGAATTCTGGAAACCCTGCCCGGGCACGACGCAGGGCTATTTGTGCTGCGGCTACCAGATCCTCACCCCGCTCACCGGATGCGGCATGTACTGCAGGTACTGCGTCCTGCAGGCGTATCTCGAAAACCAAGGGCAGGTCGCATTCGACAACTTTGCCGATCTGGAAGGGGAAGTCCGCAACAAGCTCGCCGCATGGAACGGCGTGGTGCGGTTCGGCACCGGTGAATTCGCCGACAGCCTGTACCTTGAAGACAAACTCCGGCTGAGCGAAAAAATCGCGGCACTGCTTGATCCCTTTCCCAATGCACTCGTTGAGTTCAAGACAAAAAGTACGAACATACACGGCCTTGCGAAGATAAAAAACCCGCGGAAAGTCGTGGTCGGGTTTTCAATGAACACGCCGCGTATGATCTCACTGTTTGAACACGGCACCGCGCTGCTTGAAGACCGGCTTTCTGCCGCGCAACGCTGTCTTGACATGGGCTTCTGGGTCGCATTCCACTTCGACCCCATGCTGTGGTATCCGGAATGGAAAGGGGAATACCTCGACGTCGTTTCCCGCATACTCGGCGCAGTTTCCGATACGTCAAGGATCGCCTGGTGGAGCTTGGGTGGCTTCCGGTCGTCCCCCGCGCTCAAGGCGCTGCTTAAAAAGACAAATGCGCACCTTCCGCTGTTCGCCATGGGCGAGCTTGTGCAGGGAGAGGACGGGAAAATCAGGTATTACCGGCCCCTGCGCGTGGAATTTTATTCCGCAATTCGGGAAGAAGTTGAAAAGTGTGATGATGGCATTCCGCTGTATTTGTGCATGGAGAGTCTGGAAGTTTGGAAAGAAGCGGGGATGATGAAGAGAATTCCAAAAGGATTAGTGAGATATCTTGATGAGAGGGCGGAAATTATGCTTGGGAATTGCAACAAGTAAAGATTAGGTTGGTGGGGGAAGTATCCCCCTGCCTGCGGCCCTGCGGTCCTCCGGCACCCCCTCCTGGGTGCACCCCGAGAAGGGTCGGCTGCAAGAATCAAGCACCTGTGTGGGGGCACCCACGGAGAATTGTGGATTGATGATTGCGGAATGCGGATTGAAAAAGGTCAAGATGTCATTGCGAGCCCAGCGAAGCAATCTCCTGTCGAATTGAAAAGATGATGAATCCCACAGCGAGCGCATTCCTCGCAGCTTGCTGCGGGGTTCTTCACTTCAGAAATCATAGTCTATGCGCTGGCTGATCTATTGCGGATGCCGATTGGCGCAAATAAGGGTATTTGACTGATAAGAATTCTGTTCACGCGCGTTAGGTGGACCGGAGGGTGCGCAAGAGCGCATTGCCGCCTGATCCCTAGCCGAAGGCGGCAGGGACAGGCGGTAACGAGGCGAATAGCCGAGCCCGAAGGGAGAACCGACCCCATGTAGAACCGCACAGCCGTGCGGCTCTACATGGGGGAACGCCCAATTTTATATGAAGAATTACTGCTATTCATTATAATCACCATCAACCATTTTTATAAAGGATATGAATAATTCGAATCCCCTCACCATAGGCTCCGTCACCCTCGGCGAAATTCCCCGTGTGGTCGCGGTCATCGACGAATTTCTCGACATGCACCGCATCGCAGTGCTCGCAAAGGCCGGCGCGGACATCCTGGAGATCCGGTTCGACCTGCTGGGCGACGACATTCCGTCGCTCTGCGTGTATGTTGACAAAATCAAGAAGACCACAAATTTCCCCTGCATCGGCACCATCCGCGAGACGGACGCCAACCGGCACAAGCGTATGGACATGTTCAAGGCCGTGATCCCGTTCGTGGACGCAATCGATATAGAGATCGACGCGTCGATCGCGCGCCAGGTCATCGCGCATGCCACGGGAAAGACCGTGATCGTGTCGGAGCACGATTTCGAAAAAACGCCCGACACCGCGCATCTGCACGCCATTGCCGGCAGGGCGCATGAGCTCGGCGCCCACATTGTAAAGATCGCGGCGATGGCGCACAGCCGTCAGGACGTGGCGCGGCTGCTTTCGTTCGCATCCGAATGCGCGTGGCCGGTCGTGGTGATCGCCATGGGCGATTTCGGCACCATCTCGCGCGTTCTGGCGCCGGTATTCGGGTCGCTGTTCACCTACGGGTTTTTAAAGTCGGCGGTCGCGCCCGGCCAGATTCCGGTTGGTAAATTAGTAGAAGAACTACGCTTGTATTATCCTGCGGTTAAAGGAAGCTAATTCAAATTCAAGATTGTTGGAGGGGACACCACTTCGTGGTTTCCCCTGGGGTGCAGCTTCCTCCCGCCGAAAATAGGCGGGAGGTGATCTGCACCCACACCCTTTCCAGCGGCAACGTGCGCGAGGCGCAACGCTTGCGCGTTGCGGGCGTTACGTTTCCGCAACGCCTTTTCTTAGGAATGCCGCTTCGCGGCAATTGAAGAAAAACAAACCCCGAGATTTGTTTTTGCGTTAGGCAGGACCGCAGGGTCCCGCGGGATTGCCGGCCGACCCGAGCGTAGCGAGGGGAACGCCCGAATCATTGTCAAATTATTGTATTATGCGTCTTGCTGGGTTTCTTTGCGTTTTGGTAAACGAATATCCTCACCCCGATTGTAATGACAAGCGCGACAAGCGTAAAGATTATTGAAATTGTCAATTGATAATCGATGTTCTTGTACAGGCGGATGTCGTGCCGCTGTTTGACCCCGTCCAGATAGCCGAGCAGGCTGTCGAGCGTCTCAAACTCGTGTTTCATCGGCCCGGTGATGACGTCGACCGCCTCGACTGTAGCCTCCGTTTTCGACAAGACAATAAGCGAATCGATGGTGATTGCGCAATCTGCAAACGATGCGCCCGCCTCCCCGACAAGGCGTGCGCTCTTCTTGGTGCCGTAGAACGGCTTGGACTTTGCAATCAGGTATCCCACCTCGCGCTTGTGCGTGAGGATTTTCTCGGTGACAAGGTACTTTTCGTCGACGTCGGTGAGCAGGAACAGATTGTTGAGGTCCTTGTTGATGGAGAGGAGTTTTATCCGTGCGGTCTGAATGTAGTTCTGGCCGATAAGGTCGGTCTTGAACATGCCCTCTAGATTATTTTGAAGCGAAAAGATGTATTGTATGGTGGAGACGTTGGCAATGAGGGCGATGGCCACCGCGGCAACCAGGCTCCAGATGGGGTTGTGCATGAGAGCGGCTATGACAAAGCGGAAAAATGCTGCAACTTTCCCAATCATTCCGTGGTCCTTTGTGCCTGGTCAAGCAGAGTGCTGCGATCCCTCGCCCAGTATTGCTGATCGGCTCTATTTCCCGCCCGTCATTTCCACCAGCTTCCGCAGTTTGTCCATTGCTGTGCCTTCGTCAATCGCCTTTTGTGCCATGGCGACACCCTCGTTCGGGTCTTTTGCCACGCCGCTTGCGGCAATGGCAAACCCCGCGTTGAGCGCCACGATGTCGCGCCGCGGCCCCTTTTCGCCCGAAAGCACCGCCTTGACAATGGCGGCATTCTCCTGTGCCGTGCCGCCCGCGATGTCCGATAGAATACCCCGTTTGATGCCGAAGTCCTCGGGCCTGATGTCGTACGACGTCACGGTACCGTCGGAGAGCTCTGAAACATGCGTTTCCGCGGTGATGGTGATTTCGTCAAGGTGATCGGCGCCGTGGACCACGTAGGCCTTGGCGCTTCCCAGGTTGAGGAGCACCCGCGCCATGGTAGGGGCGAGGCCGGGGGAGAACACACCGAGGAGCTGGCGCTTGGCCATGGAAGGATTGGTGAGCGGGCCGAGTATGTTGAACACCGTGCGGATACCGATTTCCTTCCTGGGTCCGATGGCGTACTTCATTGCCTTATGCAAAGAAGGCGCAAACAGGAAGCAGATGCCGATTTCGTCAAGGCATTGCTTCATCACCACCGGGTCGGCGCCGATGTTCACGCGGAGCGCCTCGAGCACGTCGGCGCTCCCGCACTTGCTCGACACGCTCCTGTTGCCGTGCTTGGCCACCTTCGCGCCGGCGCCCGCGGCGACAAAGGCCGCGGCGGTCGAGATGTTGAACGTATGCGCGCCGTCGCCGCCGGTACCGCATGTGTCAACCACGTGACGCTCATCGCTTGCCAGCACGTGCGTTGCCTTCTCCCGCATTACGGAGGCAGCGGCCGTGATCTCGTCGGCTGTTTCGCCCTTCATGCGCAGCGCCACGATTAATGCCGCGATCTGCGCGTCGGTGGCGCTGCCGCTCATGATGTCGCCGAACACGTCCTTCGCCTCGTCCACCGCAAGGTTTGCGCCCGCGGTAACCTTCCGGATTGCATCCACGATAGTCATGGCCATGTCCTTTCGCGCGTGCCGTGCGCAAATGTGAACAAAATATATATTCTACCACGGCAAAGCCCTGATGCGGCATTGCCGCGCCGCTTGATAAACTATCACTAATGTAGTACAATAGGATATGTCCCAGGATCAGAAACAGCGCAGGCCGTCGGCGGTGTTTGCGTCGTCTGCCGCGAACATTCGCGACATTCCCCAAAGCTCTGAGCGGGAATTTTGCGTTTTCGGCAGGTCGAACGTGGGGAAGTCGTCGTTTATCAACCATGTGTTCTCCAATGGGTCACTGGCACGGGTCTCGAAGACGCCGGGCAAGACCACGCTCGCAAACTTTTATAAGGTTGATGATGGGAGCGTCTGGGTTGATCTTCCGGGCTACGGCCATGCGCAGAAGGCCCGAAGCGAACAGGTGCGGTGGTCGCGCCTTGTGGCCGACTACTGCGAAAAGCGGGAAAACCTCTGCGGCGTGATCCTGCTGTGCGACAGCCGCCACCCGGGGCTGTCTCTTGACAAAGAGGCACTGGCCTGGCTTTCCTCGCTGTCGCTGCCCGTGCTGGTGGTGCTCACCAAGACCGACAAGCTGTCGCCGCAAGAGCGTGCCCAGAACCTTGCGCTTTTTGTGCGGACGCTGCGCCTGAAGGAGCCTCCGGTGCCGTATTCCACCCGGTACGAGGAGGCGCGGAAGAGGTTCTGGGAACACTATGAGGCCTGGGCGTCGCGCCTGCAACGGTAAGGGATGTTACGCATGGGGCGGTTTCTGCGGTTTGTAAACAGGATGGGCGAGTGGGTGGTGTCGCTGTGCAGGACCGTGTTCGACGTCACCGGCTTGTTCTACGACATCCTTACCGTGCTCTTCGTGGGCGGCAGGCAGGGCATCGCCTCGTCGTTCAAGCAGATCGTGAGCCAGGTGCTGTTCACCGGTGTGGAGGCGTTCTGGCTCGTAGGCGTCATCGGCCTTCTATGCGGCATCACCATCATCATCCAGGCCATGACCAACATGCCCAAGTTCGGCGTGGGCGAGTATTTCGGCAACATCCTCATCATCGTTGTCATACGGGAACTCGGCCCGTTCTTCACGTCCCTCGTGGTGGTGGGCCGGTCGGGCTCGGCGCTTGCGGTGTTCATCGGCAACATGCGCGTGTCAAAGGAGCTCTCGGCGCTGGAGGTGATGGGCATAGACCCCGTCCACTTCATTGTGATGCCGGCGTTCGTGGCCATGGTGATTTCCATGGTGTGCCTGTCGGTGTACTTCGACATCATCGCCATCATCGGCGGGTACTTTATCGCGCAGGTCAAGGTGAGCATCCCGTTCAGATATTTCATGAGCACGGTGCTCGGCGCGCTGCACCCGTGGGACATCATCGAATCGGTCTTCAAGAACGTGATGTTCGGCGCGATAACCGCGCTGGTGAGCTGTCACTACGGCCTTGCGGTCACCAACACGCGCGAGCTGCCGCAGGCCGCACTCAGGAGCGTGGTGAGCTGCATGATCGTGACCCTTTTGATAAACATCCTGATAACGGTGAGCGTGTTTTTGTATTCGTTGTGATAAACAAGATAAGATTCACCGCAAAGGCGCAAAGAGCGCGAAGGAAATGAAGGCAGGATGGTGATAATAAAGAATCCCAACGTTGTCGTGCTGCCTTGTCATTTCCTGGTCTCTATGTCTGATTCTTCTTTGCGACCTTTGCGCCTTTGCGGTGAGTCATGCTGGCATTTTTCCCAAACATAAGTGTATGATATATGACTGACGCATTGCGGGTCGAGAACGTGCGGTTTTCGTTTGGCGGCGAGCCGCTGCTTGCGGGCGTGAGCCTGAACGTGGCAACGGGCGGCATGCTTGCCATTGCCGGCCGAAGCGGGTGCGGCAAGACCACGCTGCTTGAGATTTGCGCGAGCCTGCGGCAGCCGCAGGGGGGCGCGGTGCTCTGGGACGGCGTGGACCTCGCGTCCCTGCCGCGCGCGGAGCTCATGCGCAGGCGTCAAGGCATCGGCTATGTGTTCCAGAAGCACGCGCTCATTCACAACTTTACGGTGTACGACAACATCGCGCTGCCGCTGCGGTACCACCGGCACATGGCCGAGCACAACGTGCGGCAGGCGGTGCATGCGTGCATTGAGGAATTTGGTCTCCGGGATGTTGACAAACGGTTTCCCAACGAGCTTTCCGCGGCGCAGTCGCGGTGCGCCGCGATCGCGCGGGCCGTGGTGATGGGGCCGACGATGCTGTTTCTCGACGAGCCGACGTCGGGCGTTGACCCCGTGACCGCCGAGGCGATCGCGCGGGCGCTTTTGGCCATGAACGCATCGCGCAGGCTCACGGTTGTTGCCGCGTGCAACAACGTCGACGTTCTTAAAATGCTTTCGTGCCCGGTTGCGGTGCTCGACAGCGGCACGCTGCGCGACTACCGGGATGCCGCTGCGGCCCAGGGCAACCGCGCGAACATCTTTACGGTGCTGCAGAAATCATTATGAACACGACAACGGACGACATGCGCCTCACGGGCGAGGCCTTCCACCGGAAGTACCGGAACCTCTTTGTGGGGCTGTTCATTGCCGTGCCGCTCATGGTGCTGCCCGTGTTTCTTGTCTACACGTTCTTCAGATCCGACCTGCTTGCGAAATGGGATTACCTGTATGTAAAGTACGAGACCGCGGGCGGTGTTGCGCCCAACGGCGCCGTCACCATTCTCGGCATGAACGTGGGCCGCATCGAGGACGTGTCGCTCAACCCGCGCGGGTTCGTGGACGTGAAGCTCAAGATAAAGCGCGAGTACATGCCCTATGTGCGACGCGACAGCAGGGCGAGGCTGCAGCAGAAGAACGTGGCCATCGGCGACTGGGAAATAGACATCACCCGCGGCACCGTTGCCTCGTTGCCGGCCCAGAGCGGCGACACGCTCGCGTCCGAAGTCCAGGTGCCCATTGCGAAAACGCTTGACCAGGTGACAAAGACGGTGGAGACCCTTCAGAAGATCCTGCAGAATATTCTCGACGGTAAAGGCACCGTGGGACGGTTGATAAAGGAGGACACACTCATCAACGAGGCCAACAGCATAGCCAGGAACGCAAACGGCCTGGTGCTGCGCGCCTATGGCACGCTCGGCCGCGTGGACACCATCCTCGTAAAGGTGGCGGCCATCGGCGAAAAGGGAAAGGGCATTGCCGACTCGGTCGCGGGCCTCGCCTCGAAGGTGGGCAGGCTCATCACCGACGTTAACAGTCTTGTTCGCAGCATCCAGACCTCGGCGAAAGACATCCCGTCCCTGATGAACAGGGTGCAGACCGATCTGTCCGAAGTGGAGCTCATTCTAAAGGGCCTCCAGGCCAACTTCCTTGTTAAGGGCTTCATCAACGGCCAGCCCGACCCGATGCTTAACGATAATCCGAAAACAAAATGACTTCGCACATGACAAGACAGTTCGTTTCACTCGCCGCCTGCGGCGCAGCGCTCCTCGCGTGCTCGTGTGCCAATGCGCTTGCAGGCAAACCGCCTCATTGGTCCAGCGGGTACGTGTTCGGCTCGCGGGGCGCGGCCTGCTTTTCCGAGGGGAAACTCACGACCGCGCTTGGCTTTTACGAAAAGGGCCTGAAGCAGGCCGAAATCCACGACATTCCCGAGCAGGCGGGGCTGTACCTTTTCAACATGGGCCGGTGCCTGCTCGAACTTGACAAATACGATTCCGCGCGCGCCTGTTTCGCCGCCTCCTACCGCGAGTTCTCCCTGAGCAACAAGGAAACCGAAGCGCGCCAGGCAGCCGGGTTTGCCGCGCTTGCGTGGTCTGCCGCAGGCACGGCCGACAGCGCGCTCGCCTGGTACAAGCTCGGCGCCATAACCCCCAAGAACACCCGCGACAAAACGTTCTGGCTCATGGTGCACGGACGCCTCTCCTGGGCGCGCGACCACACCAAGGAATGCCTGGCCTACCTCGACGAGGCGTTCGAACTTTACAAAAAGGACAAGGCCTGGTACGGCGCCGCCGAAGCGTGCCTCGCCCGCGCGCGCGTGTACCAGTACTTCGGCGACTACCCCGAGGCGTCCTCGCAGATCACCCTTGCCCTGTCCATTGGGGACAAGTCCGCCGTGCGCGCCAACCGCTGGCGCGTGCTGTGCGCGGCCTCCACCATAAGCGCTTGCGCAAAAGACATGGACCGGGCGGCGTGGTACTACGACCGCGCGACCAAGTGCATGGCCGAGGGGAAGGCGGTGCCGGCAAAGGACAGCGTGATGACGTGCAGGAATGATATGCCGTGGTAGGGTAAAATATCCGCGAGAAATAGCTTCGTTGGGTTTTTCCTCTTTGGTTTTCCGCTGGAAAACGTTTTCTTTCAAAGATGCCTGCAAAACGGAAAATGGAATATATATTGGGAGGGTAGGGGGAAACTTCGTAAAATTTGCCTCGAAGGTGGGTCCATAGGGTCGGAAAACGAACCGTCTTATTTGTTTGTGAAAGGCACCTATGAAAAACACTATTGGAAATCTTATCGTAGGTGCGGGAATCCTGGTTTTATTGACGCATGCGGCAAGGGCTCAATGGGTGCAAACAAACGGGCCGTTTAGCGGCGACGTTAATGCATTTGCCGTGAGCGGCGGGAACCTCTTTGCCGGTACTAGTGTCGGCGTCTTTCTTTCCACGAATAACGGCACAACCTGGACTGCAGTCGATTCCGGCCTCACGGATCCACATGTCCAGTGTCTTGCCGTGAGCGGCGGCAACCTCTTTGCCGGGACTACCGGGACTAATAGCGGCGTTTTTCTTTCTACAAATAATGGCACAAGCTGGACCGCCATCATTGTTGGCCCCATGGTATTGTCTCTTGCCGTGAGCGGCAGCAATATCTTTGCCGGGACGAATGAAGGCGTTTTTCTTTCTACAAATAACGGTACAAGCTGGACAGAGGTCGATTCCGGCATCACGAATATTAACGTCCAGTCTCTTGCCGTGAGCGGCAGCAACATCTTTGCCGGAACTGATGGTGTCTTTCTATCTACCAATAATGGGACAAGCTGGGCTGCGGTCAATTCCAGCCTGCCTGCAAATACTTATGTCTGGTCTCTTACCGTGAGCGGCAGCAACCTCTTTGCCGGGACTAATAGCGGCGTCTTTCTTTCCACCAATAACGGTACAAGCTGGACTGC
>DATFYJ010000138.1:0-3647 GCA_035315105.1 Chitinivibrionales bacterium | reverse complement strand
ACTCGGCCGCCTGACCGCACCCGGGAACTGCGCATGCACGTCACGGTAAACGGCAACAACGAAACCATTGATACGGGCATGTCGCTCGAGCGGCTGCTTGCGTCCCGCGCCATAAACCCTCAGGCCGTTGTTGTGGAAGTAAACTTCGATATAGTTCCGCGCGGGCGGCTTGCGTCGGTAACACTCAAGGAAGGCGATACGGTTGAGATACTGAGGTTTGTGGGAGGCGGATAAAGCGTTGAAGTGCTCATGTGTTCAATGTTGAAGGTTGAAAGTTGAAAGCGATGCATATCGAGTGGACGCACACATGACTCATCCCTAGAAAAGGTGTGATAGCATTCTGCCATGGACGATCTTCTTGACATTGCCGGAACAAAGGTGCGTTCGCGGCTCATCACGGGGTCGGGCAAGTACCGGGACGAACGCCAGCTTGCCGACGTGGTCGAGGCCGCACAATGTGATATTGTAACGGTCGCGCTGCGGCGGGTCGATTTCGACAGGCCGTCGGACAATGTGCTGCAGTACGTTCCCAAGGGAAAAATCCTTCTTCCGAACACCTCTGGTGCGCGCACCGCGGACGAGGCTGTTCGCCTTGCGCGCCTCGCGCGCTCAATGGGCTGCGGAAACTGGGTCAAAATCGAAGTGATCCGTGACCAGAAATACCTTCTGCCCGACAACATTGAAACGCTCGCGGCAACGGAAACGCTTGTCAAAGAAGGGTTCGTGGTGCTGCCGTACATGTCGCCGGACCTTTCGTCGGCCAGACGTCTGGTGGAAGCCGGGGCGGCTGCGGTGATGCCGCTGGGCGCGCCCATCGGTTCCAACCGCGGCCTGCGAACGCTCGATCTCATAGAAATCCTTATTGACGAAATAGACATTCCCGTCATTGTGGACGCGGGAATAGGCAGTCCGTCGCATGCCGCGCATGCCATGGAGATCGGCGCGGCCGCCGTGCTCCTCAATACCGCCATCGCGTCAAGCGACGACCCGGTGAACATGGCGGCCGCGTTCAGGCTCGCTGTGGAGGCGGGGAGGCTTGCGTTTCTGGCCGGGCTGGGGAGTGTTTCGAAAACAGGAAGGCCGTCGTCGCCGCTCACCGGGTTTCTGGATTGAACAACGGGTAGAGAAAATTCACCACAGAGGCACCTAGGGCCCAGAGAAGAAGAAAAATGGCATCAAGTTCGATTTTCACCGGCCTCTTGCGTTGGTACTGATTCCAGTCCTGCTGTCAACTGTCAACCGTCTACTGTCAACCACTTTGCTCTTGTAACCGAAAGCTGCATACATGTCGTTCCTCGACATCATCAAGAAATACGAATCATTCGATTTTGCCGGTTTCTTCGATTCCGTCACCCCGCAGCAGGTGGAAACGGTTCTTGACAGAGACAAGCTGCGGCCGCTGGACTTTCTTGCACTGCTCTCGCCGGCCGCCGGACCCTTTCTGGAGCCAATCGCGCAAAAAGCAAGCGCGCTCACCAGAAAGAATTTCGGCAGCGTGATGTTTCTGTTCACGCCCCTGTACATTTCGAACCACTGCGATAACGGCTGTCCGTACTGCGCATTTGCGCGCCAGCACCGCATCGCGCGGAGTCATTTGTCCTTTGAAAAGATTCGCGGTGAAGCGCAGGCCGTTTCCGCAACCGGCATGCGGCATATTCTCGTGCTCACCGGCGAGTCACGTTCAATGGCGTCGCCGGAATACGTTCGCGAGGCGGTTTCCATCATCCACGAAAACTTTGCGAGCGTGAGCGTCGAGATCTATCCCATGACCAGGGAAGAATACGGCGCGCTTGCGGCGTCCGGAGCCGACGGCCTCACCATCTATCAGGAAGTGTACAACGAGGAGCGTTACCACGAACTGCACCGGGGCGGGCCCAAGGACAACTACGCGTTCAGGCTCGATGCGCCTGCCCGTGCCGCGCAGGCAGGCATGCGCTCGGTGACCGTGGGCGCGCTCATCGGGCTCTATGAGCCGAGGTCCGAGGCGTTCTTCGCGGGGCTTCACGCCGCGTGGATGCAGAAAGCGTTCCCCGACGTCGAAGTGTCGGTTGCCTTTCCGCGCTTGAGACCCATGGTGCGCGAGTTCGAGCCCTATTGCGAAATTGGCGAGCGGCTTTACCTGCAAATGCTTGCGGCGGCCCGGATTTTTCTTCCTCGGTGCGGCATTACGGTTTCCACGCGCGAATCGCGCGAGTTCCGCAACGCAATCGCGCCGGTGTGCGTCACCAGGATGTCCGCGGGGGTGTCGACCGCGGTGGGCGGCCGTGCGGGCGGCGCCGCCTCTACGCCGCAGTTCGAAATCGCCGACGAACGCTCGCTTGACGAAATGAAATCCGACCTCGCAGCCATCGGGCTGCAGCCCGTGATGCAGGACTGGAATTCACACTACGTGGAGGGTGGCGCGGATCGGGGATAGCCCCGCTTTCTTATTGTATCGCGCCCATCATGTCGAAAATCGGCAGGTACATGGCGACAAGCATGCCTCCCACCAACCCGCCCATCATGACAATCATGATAGGTTCGATAATGGAGGTGAGGGCGGCCACGGCCGCGTCCACTTCTTCACCATAGAATTCCGAGATTTTACCGAGCATGCCGGCAAGGTCTCCGGTCTTCTCGCCCACGGCAATCATCTGCGTGACCATGGGCGGGAAAAGCCCCGTTTCCCTGAGCGGATCGGCAATCGAGAGACCTCCACTTATCTTTTGCACGGTGCGCTCAAGCCCCTTCTCCAGCACCATATTACCGGCGGTCCTGGCGGTGATCCTGAGCGCCTCCAGAATGGTGACGCCGCTCGTGAGCAGCGTGGATAGGGTCTGCGAGAACCGGCTTATTGCGGTTTTCCTTTCAAGGTCGCCGATAATGGGAATTCTCAGCCTGAGGTAATCTATGTTGAACCTGCCATTTTCGGTTCGGTAGTACGTAGTCAGGGCGATACCGGCCCCCACGGCGCCGATGATAATGAAGGGCAGACCATGCCGGACCAAATTTGAGAGATCCATGACGATTTGGGTTGGAAGCGGCAGCTTGCCGCCAAGGTCAGAGAACATTTTGGCAAACGTCGGGATGACAAAGATCAGCATTATCGAGGAAAGGCCTATGGCCATCACGCCTACGATGGCCGGGTAGGTGAGCGCGCCGACGATTTTGCGCCGCAGCTGTTCAGACTTTTCCTGGTATTCCGCAACGCGGTTGAGAACGCCGTCGAGGTTGCCCGAGGCTTCGCCGGCCGAAACCATGTTGCAGTACAGCGAATTGAAGACCTGTGGATGTTTGCCGAGAGCGTCGGCCAGCGTGCTTCCCACCTGGATATCGGACGAAATCTGCTGGATCTTCTGGGAGAAATTCTTGTTTTCGGTCTGGGAGACAAGGATGTCGAGGCACTGGACAAGCGGAAGGCCCGAGGAGGTCATGGCGGCAAGCTGCCGCGTGAACCTGCTGAGGGCCGCAAGGTTTACCTTTCCTGCGCCGAGCATCGGAATGCTCAGCCCCATCGCCTTGGCTTTTATGGAAAGGACGCGAATCTTCTTCTTGCGAAGCGCGTTTATGACTTCGTTCTTGGCCCCGGCCTGCAATTCCCCTTTAACCTGCTGGCCGTTGGCGGCAATTCCAACATATGCAAACCGTGCCATTTGATCTCTCCTTTG
>DATFYJ010000137.1:0-2014 GCA_035315105.1 Chitinivibrionales bacterium | reverse complement strand
CTTGACAACATCGTAGGTGAACGGCGCAATGATGGTTTCATTGGCGATCTCGCCTTCCTTGGGAAGGTCGAACGCGTGGGTGGTTGACGAATAGGGAAAGAACAGGGCGATGCCCGCCGAGGCGTAGGCGAGGACCAGAATCGGCGCCGGTACGACGCGGGCCGCACGCGCCAGCAAACGGCGCGCATGATGCGCGACGGCACGGCCCGCGTTTGCGGCCGGATTGCTGCTTCGGGACTCGGAATTCATAGCGAAATCACAGGGGAGGAAGGCGGCGGTTGCGCGAGCGCTGGGTGTTGCGTGCACCGCTGGGCGAACCGGGTCCTGTCGTTCGCCCGCGAACGCGGGTCGGCGCGGCCGCGGCCCGACCGCTGGGGAGCCGGCGTTTGCCCGCCGGCGGTCAGGGTGACGGCACGCACCGGTTCACTTGCCGGTCTTCTGCTTGATATTGTCGCGCTCTTCTTCAGCCTTCTTGAGTTCATCCTGCTTCTGCTGAAGATCGGCCTCAAGCCGCACGCGCTCCTGTTTGAGCTCGGCCAGTCTTTTCTCCGCACTTTCCGCCGCGCTTTTGGCCTCGTCCAGCTTGGACAATTCGTCCTTGCTGGGATGCCTGGCGCATCCCGCGCTCATGCCGATAACGGCGATGCACGCGGCACATACCCCCAGCCTTGCCGTGTGCGGAACCTTCACTTGTCGTCGGCCTTGTTCTGGTCGTCCTGTTTCTTGCCCTTTTCCGCTTCCAGGCGCATGCGTTCCTGTTTTGTTTCGTAGAGCTTCTTTTCCGCGCTTTCGGCGGCATTCTTTGCTTCCTCGAGCTTGGACTGATCGTCTTTCGACGGCGCCTTGGTGCATCCGGCAAGGCCGCAGGCCGCAGCGACCGCAACGATGCAAACAAACCGGAGCAGATTCTGGCTCTTCATGGCAACCGATCTCCTTCCTTGCAGTGCACGTTCCCGAAAAAGATACAGGTAAATAATAGTATGTACAGTTCATGGGAGTCAAGGAAAACGTGAATTATGATATGAAAGAAGAGTTGGGCGTTCCCCCTTTTGGAGAGACGCAAGATAAAACAGAAGAAGTCTTGGGCGCCCCGCTGCTTCGCAGCGGCGGTCCTCCTTCCAGTCCTGCCTGGCGCACGGCAGAAGAAATTTATTCGGCCAAGTACTTCTTTGCGCCAGCTGGAATCCTTGGAACGAACGTGGGTTCTCTCTCCCAAGTCCCGCTGCCAACTGTCAACTTTCAACTCTCTTTCTCGGTGCCCCCGCAACAAAGCTTTCTTTCTCGCAAATCAATTTTCTTGGGGGCTACCCACGAGGGGGTGTGCCCCAAGACACCACAGGCGCGCGAAGCGCGCCGAGGAGGCTTGGGGCCAGGGGGACACCTCCCCCGCCAAGAATTTATCTTGGTCTATTCCAATTACATATTTAATCCCGAATTGGAGTATTTTTTGAATCTATGAGAAAATCGGCGCTCCTCATCTCGCTCCTGCTGTTCGCCTGCACGCCCTTTTCCACGCGCTACGACCGCATCGAGCCGAACAAGATCAGGCCGCTCACCGTGCTCTTGGACACGCACGGCATCTATCCGGAAGGCGCGCCCGGCGACACGGTGCGCGCCCGCGCCTATTTCGCGGGCGACAGCGCGACGAGCGTTTCCTGGACCGTGTCGTGGGACGTGATCACCACGGCCATGGGGACCGACACGTTCCTTAACGTCAAGCAGCTGCCCGTGTTCAACATGGCCTCGGACCTTCCCGACTCGCAGGTGTTCAACTTTACGGTACCGGATTCGGTCTTCTACACCACGCTGGCGATTTCGGACCAGCAGCTTGCCCTTATTCGCCCCCAGCTGCCGTCGCCCATGCGCTCGCTTTCGAGGGCCGACTACGCCGGCTTCCTGAACGATTTCGCTTCTGTCAATATTTCGTCGCCGGCCAGCCTCAACGCCTTTCTGGCCGTGTGGGGGCCCAAACTGAGCAGCGACACGGCCGGCAACCTTCTCGATTCCACCGTCG
>DATFYJ010000136.1:0-3270 GCA_035315105.1 Chitinivibrionales bacterium | reverse complement strand
CCGGAGCAACGAGCAGGTCTCCTCGGATTACAATCCGGAACATCCCATATTGTGGAAGCTTCTTGAAGACCTCGTTTCTGCCTCAAAGGAAACGGGAAAGCCGCTTTCGATATGCGGAGAAATGGCGGGCAGGGCGGGTTTTGCCGGAAAACTGCTTGACATAGGGATAACATCGCTGAGCGTGAGCCCGCGTCTCATTCCGCAAGTAAGGATCGAGATGACCGAACACCGCGCTGCCGCGACGCACCCGGACAAGCGCATTAGCCGCCGCCGGGAACCGGGCACGCAGACGCATGCCGCCGCCTCAGGCGTCCTGCCTCCGGCATAAGCGGATGCGAACACCGCAAAGGTGGCCGAGCGCCGGTCCATAGTTTATTTTGTTTGACCGGACGGTCCTTCCGCGGAACCGAGAACCATCAATCCCGGAGCTGCACCGTTCGCAAGGACTATCGGGAAGGAGCGATTGTATGCCGACACATAGGAAAATTCTGAGGGCACTTGGTGTTTCACTGGCGGTGGCCTTGTGGTTTGTGGTCAATGCCGCTGCTTCAGACGCCGACCGGATACAGCAGCTTATCGACATCATCAAGAACGGGCCCTCGCTGTACCGGTCGCCCGAGGCCGCGGCCGCTTGTGCGAAATTCAACCAGCAAGGCGGAATTCCCGCGGTTTCCACGGCCGACGGGCTCATTGCCATCAAGCAGAGCCTCCGCGCGGCAATCAGCCTGGGAGATTTCGGCGATAAGGCCCGGTCGGCGATTCCGACGCTTGTCGAGGTGTTCCCGCAGGCCGAATACGAGTCGGTGATCACCAATGCCCTGTTCTCGCCGGGGATGGGACCTTTCGATGACTGGGTGCAGACTTATGTGATCAGCGCGAAGAGCAAGTTTCTACTGGCCGCGCCGTTCGTCGATTATCAGACGCTTTCCCGATGCGAACAATTCGTGGAGGCGTCCGGCATCACCGACATCCACCAGAAACGCATGGCCGGAAGCAAGATGGTGGAGGCCAACGTTGACATTTACGTCACCATACGGGTGAATGCCGCGGCATGCGCGCTCTCTAAGATAACCGGCGCCGATGCCGGAACGACGCGCGACTCGTGGCGCACATGGTACTCGCGGACCGGCGATGTTTCGGCACAGGCAACGGGTCAGCCCGTGCAGGTGAAGGTGACCGTGGTCAACACGCCCGCAAACCCGCCCGCCGATTACCTACCGGGCGCGCGCTACCAGATTTCGCTCACCACCGGCGACGTCATCACCGGGGTCGTGGAATCGTCGGACGAAACGTCGTTTACGCTGCGTGTTGACGGCGGTGCGCGTTACAGCTACGAAAAGAGCTTTGTCAAGAACCGGGTCATGCTTTCCGCAGCGCCCTACCAGTATGCGCCCGCACCCGCCCCGTCCGCGCCGCTGACACCGGCGGCGTCAGGCTCGGTTGCGTACGAAGACCTTATGAACTTTTCCTATTCGGGCAGGACCATGGAAGTGGTGATGCTCAACGGAACGGTGATGAGGGGCGCGCTCGGCGTGGTTGACGCGAACATTCTGCACCTGACCGTTGACGGAACGGAAATGCCGATCTCGCGCAGCCTCATCCTGAGGGTCTCGGTGGTTCCGGACCCCGCTGCCGGGAGGCCGGCCGACAAGCCCGCGGCAAGCCAGTCCCCGGCGCCGTGGTAGCAACAATGAAACTTGTCGTCGCCATCATCCGTCCGGGAAAACTCCCTGATGTCAAGGACGCCCTTCTCGATGAGGACGTCGAGGGGTTTTCGGCGACCGAAGTCATGGGCTGCGGCAACCAGTGGGGCCACACCGAAAGCGAGAAGAACTCCACGGTTGAGTCGAACCTTATGAAGAAAGCAAAGATCGAGCTCGAGGTGCCGGACGCGAGCGTGAAAAAAGTCGTTGCGCGGATCACCGGCGTGTGCCGGTCGGGCCGCATCGGCGACGGCAAAATTTTCGTGCTCAACCTGGCGCAAACCGTAGCCCTGTGAAAACACCATGAAGCTGATCACTGCGATCATCCAGCCGTCAATACTATCCGACGTCAAGCAGGCGCTGTTTGACGCGGGCCTGGGGAAGATGACGGTTTACAACGTGAGCGGATCGAGCCAGGTTACGCATTTTCCGGACATCCACCATGCCAACGACTATGAGCCAAACCTTATCGGCAAGGTGAAACTGGAGCTTGCGGTCAACGACGAATCGGTTAAACAGGTCATCGACATCGTCGCAAAGCACGCAAAAACCGGCACCATTGGCGGCGGCAAGATTTTCGTGCTCGACATAGAACAGTGTATCAGGATCCGCACCGGCGAAGAGGGGCCCGCGGCCCTCTAGGTCCGCGCGATTTCCTCCATCGCAAGAGAACAGCCTCATGAAGAGTCCCGTCTTTTTCCTCCCCGTCTCATTGGTCGACAAGACCCCCGCGATCGAGGCCGGCCTCGCCCGGATTCTTTCGGTAAGTGCCGTTTTTGGATGCGTTGACAAAGGCGATGTCGCGGTAATCAAGATGCATTTTGGCGAGGAGGGGAACACGGGGCATGTCGCGCCCGGATACGTCGGCGTGATAAGCGGGCTTCTGCGGCACACCGCCTCCGAGGTGATCGTTTCGGACACCAACACGCTGTACAAGGGGAGAAGGACCTCGTCGGCCGAGCATGAAAAGCTCGCGGTGGAGCACGGGTTTACTGTCGAGCGCACCGGAGCGAGGCTCGTGGTGCCCGACGAGCGAAACCAGGACAACTGTCTCACGATCGAGGCAACCGGGAAATACGTAAAAAAGGCCAAGGTCCTGCGGCTGTACAGGGAGGCTCAGGCGCTTGTCGGCGTCGCGCATTTCAAGGGGCATTTAATGACCGGCTTCGGCGGCGCGATCAAGAACATCGGCATGGGGTGCGCGTCGCGCGAGGGCAAGCTCGCGCAGCACAGCACCGTGTGCCCGGTCGTGCGCGAAAAGAAATGCACCGGTTGCGGCGCGTGCGAGGCCGTGTGCCCGGCGGACGCGGTTGCGGTTGTCAACGCGAAATCGAAAATCGACCCTGCAAAATGCATCGGCTGCGCGAGCTGCATCGCAGCATGCCTGTACGGCGCCATGGACGTCAACTGGGGCAAGGGGAGCGGGACCATGACGGAGCGCATGGTCGAATACGCCGCGGCGGTCCTGCGCGGCAGGAAGAAAGCCGCGCATGTCAATTTTGCGCTGAAGATAACGGCCGAGTGCGACTGCCTCGCCAAGGACGATCCGCGCATCGTGGACGACGTC
>DATFYJ010000135.1:0-2898 GCA_035315105.1 Chitinivibrionales bacterium | reverse complement strand
TACGCCTATTACCATTCCACGTGCGGGGGCAGGACCGCAAATATCGAGGACGTGTGGAACAAAAGCAAGCTCGGGTATCTGCGCTCGGTCGACGATGAAAACGGTTGGTCGGGCCCGTACTGCGGCCAATCGGGGTCGTTTGCATGGGAAGAGCGCTGGTCGCTTGCCGCGTTCACGAGCATCGTGACGCGCTTCTCCCGTGAGGCGTTCCCGCAGAACGTCTGCACCGGCGACGTTCGGAGCGTGACCATCGACGCGCGCTTTTTGTGCGGCAGGGTGAAACAGTGCAGTGTGCATACGTCAAGCGGCACGTTCGTGTACGGCGGCGACAAGATCCGCTTTGTGTTCCGGCGCAACCAGCCCGGGTTTCCCATCCTCAAAAGCAGCCTCATCACCGACGTGAGCGTGCGCGACGGCGCGGTGGTCATGAAGGGCCGGGGCTACGGCCACGGCGTGGGCATGTGTCAGACCGGCGCGCTGGCCAGGGCGCGACACGGACAAAAATATGATGAAATCCTTCATGCGTACTATACGGGGATTACGATACGAAAGATATTTAGATAATTTTTGTTGATAAAATAGGAATTAAATTGGGCGTTCCCCTTTTGCAAAGGCGCGCATAGCAAAAACGATTTGATCTTGGCGCCCCGCCGCTTCGCGGCGGCGGCCGTCCTTCCGGTCCACCCCTTCGGGCGCTTCCAAGGGTCGTCGGCCTTCGGCCTCGGGCCGCCACGGCCCTATGGCCCACAGGGCCGGGTCCGGGCGGCATCCCGCCTCAAGCGGGACCGTTTTTCCAGTCCTGCCTGGCGCCGGGCAGAAGAGCATTGTCGTTATTGTTTTTCGCGATTAGTCAAAAGACAACCCGAATGTTCTTATGTTTCAAACTGTCAACTGTTAACTGTCAGCTGTCAACTTTTTCCTTGGAGCCTCCAATGTCATTTTTCATCGAACTCGCAAAGAAACGCTACTCAGTCCGCTCTTATCAAAACAAAGAAGTTGAAGAATCGATTTTACTCAAAATCCTCGAAGCGGGAAGCCTTGCGCCGTCGGCGTGCAACAACCAGCCGTGGGCGTTTGTCGTCGTCCGTAAAGAGGAGACGAAGAAGCTGCTGCTGCCTGCCTACGAAAGGAACTGGCTTGCCCAGGCGCCTGTTATTCTCGCGCTGTGCTTCGATCGCTCGCAGTCCTGGCAGCGCAGCGACGGAAAGAACTTCGGCGACGTGGACGTTGCCATCGCCATGGACCATATCACCCTTGCGGCGGCGGAAGCCGGCCTCGGCACATGCTGGATAGGGAATTTCAAGACCGGCGAGGCGCGGCGCGCGCTCAGACTGCCGCAGAACGTGGAGCCGGTGGTGCTCACGCCGCTCGGGTATCCGGCATCACAACCGCCTGTCAAGAAACGCAAGAAGCTCGAGGAAATCGTCCACTGGGAATATTTCGGCGGGAAACAGTGCTGACCTCACCGCGGCGTTGCGCCGGCAACGGTGTCCGGAAGGTACCGGGTATGCACGCGGTTATGGATTTCGGCAGGATGGCCTATCCTGTCGCGCGTTCCGAGCGTGAGAACAAAGGTCGCTTCCTGCTGTCCGGCGGACGTATCTTCCGCTTCAACGGTGAACGCGGCCACCCTGATGCTGTCGAAAGCAGGGCCCGGCGGCCCGCCGTTTTTTTTAAGCGAGTCGTTGCGGAAACAATAGGTGACGGTGTCGCCGGCGGCGCCGACAAAGGTAACGGAATTCCTGTCGAATCGGACAACCTGCGATCCCTGCCTGATCTCATCGGCAATCGCGGAAACCGCCCTGCTGGTTTGCGCCTGGAAAGCGGCCATGTGTCTCTGGACCAGGGTCTGCCGCGTCATGAAGGCGAGCGAAAGCATGACAATCGCCACGACCACGCCCCCGACGCACAGCACCGCGACAAGCTCGACAATGGTGAGGCCCGCATTGTCTCGCGGCGGAAATTGCGGTCGCGGCACCATTGTATTCCCGCGCCATGCGAACATATTTTTACACATAGGCGAAAAATAATCGATGTTCCCCGGTGAAAGGAAACAGGCGGTCGTGGACAAGCTCGAATTGATGAACGCGGCATTTCAGGAGGCCGTGAAGGCACTTGACGAAGGCGAGGTGCCGGTCGGCGCCGTGGTGGCGAAGGACGGCAGGATCGTCGGACGGGGGTACAACCGGGTGGAAAACCTGTTTGATGCCACGGCGCACGCCGAGGTGGTGGCAATCGGGGCGGCGTCGGCCCAGCTCACAACATGGCGCCTGTCCGGCTGCACGCTCTATGTTACGCTCGAACCCTGCATCATGTGCCTCGGCGCCCTGATGCAGGCGCGCATCGACTCCATTGTGTTCGGCGCAACCGACCCGCGTCTGGGCGCCGTCGACACGCACCTTTACCGGAACGAACTCGAGCGCGCCTACCGCTATTTTCCGGCAATAACCCGCGGGGTGATGCAGGAGGAATGCGGGCGGCTGCTCACGAGTTTTTTTGCGAACATCCGCGCAAACGGGACAAAGGAACCATAATGGACCTCTGGACCTCCGCCGAAGCCCGGCGCTGCGTGGCGAACTACGATGCGTTGAGCGCGCCGCAGAAGTCAAGCCTGCTTGACATTCTCAACAAACAATTTCCGCCGCCTATCTATCGCGAGCACCGCAGCCGCCAGGAGGCTGCGCTGCGCAATGCCGAGTCATGCAAAACCATGCTTGACGGAGCGGAACAGACATTCCCGGCCCTCATCATGCAGTCCGAGGTCCGCGGCGCGCCCGCCGACCTGGCGGGGTATGCCGTGGTGCTCACGGCGGGCGGCGACGGGGAGCGGCTGCGCGCGGGCCTTCAGGCACGCCTGGCCGCGTCCGGCGCCTTCGGCGAAGCATCGCTCCGGGACTT
>DATFYJ010000134.1:0-4636 GCA_035315105.1 Chitinivibrionales bacterium | reverse complement strand
ACGCCGGTTCATCAGGGGCGAGCGGCTCCTACGACGATGTCGAGTTCCTCTCACAATGCATCGCAGATGTAAATCTTTTACGGAAGCCGGATCTTTGTATCTTCGACGGGACACAAATGATCACGACGAATGGGCCGCAAGGTCCCGGAAAACTGGTCACACCGCAGAAAGTGTTCGCCGGCGTGGATCGGGTCGCTATGGATGTGTACGGCGCTAACCTCCTCGGCATCAAAGGTGAAGAGGTTCGAACGACTAAAATGGCGCACGAGTTTGGACTGGGAAAGATCAATCTATCATCGCTTCAGATTAAAGAGATATCAACTGACAAGCAAGATTCTGCCAAGGATAATACACGTGGGTAAAAAAGTAGTAGTTCTGAGCTCGAGTCCGCGAAAAGGCGGGAATTCCGACCTCCTGTGCGACCAATTTGCAAGGGGAGCGCAGGAGGCCGGGCATCATGTTGAAAAGATTTTTTTAAAAGATAAGAAGATCAACTACTGCACGGGATGCGGTACATGCCTTAATGGAAAAAAGCCATGCCCCCAGAAAGACGACATGGCCGAAGTACTGGAGAAAATGATTGCGGCCGATGTAATTGTGATGGCCACACCTGTTTATTTCTATACTATGTGCGGACAAATGAAAACCATGATTGACAGGTGCTGTTGCCGCTATACCGAAATTAATAACAAGGAGTTTTATTTCATCGTGACGGCCGCAGACAGCAGCAAGCGGGCAATGGAAAGAACCCTCGAAGGATTTAGGGCGTTTACCTCCTGCCTCAGCAAAGCAAGAGAAAAGGGCATAATATTAGGAACGGGCGCATGGAATAGGGGCGATATTAAAGGAAAACCGGCAATGAAAGAAGCCTGCGAATTAGGCAATAGCCTTTAACCACACATGATATTGCTCTCGACCAATAGCAAGCCTACGCCGCCGCCTCCCTCATCGCCGCTTCCATTCCCCAGCATTTCGGCAGCGCCACTCCCGAAACGTCGGCAAGTTTTCTGATGAGTTCAATATCTTCCCGTGACAGCGGCGGGCTTTCGCTGCTCGTCCAGAACTCTATGTGCTCCCTCATAATTTCCGCCGGACTCATGGTTGCTCCTTTCTCATTATATTACAAGACGATACTTTCCCGGCTTTATTGCAATATTCCATTTTCAACGTATAGCCCCTCGTGATCAAATTATCAATTCCAAAGTCGAAATATCAAGCTCCGCCTCACTGCTAACTTTCTTTTTCTATTCCCCGCAATACACCTTCACGATGTCCCCGTTTTTCGATTTGACGTTTATTTCCATATCCGCAAGGTTCCTGATGAGCTCCTCGATGTCTTCCGGTTTGATGCTTGTCAAATCGAAATTCATGCCTTTTTCCTTGAGAGAACTATTGATAGTCGCCAGGGCCATGGGCGGAATGAGCGAGGTGAACCGCATCCCCGCCCGGATGAGCCCGAGCGGCACGCGCACGTCCACGTTGTCCTGCTGGGAACTCAGGACCTTCACGTACATATACTTAATGTTCTTCAGGGGCTTTGGTTCGACCGCGGCGGCCTCGGCCGCCTGGGCGCCGGTATTTTTTCCCAAAGCGTCAAGCAGGTCTTCCGCCTCGGCCGCAGTGATCTTGCCGTCGCCGAGCATCTTAAGGATCCTTTGTCTCTCTTCATTCATACTGCACCTCCCATGTTATCGGATTGTTACGTGGACAAGTGAATTGTGTTTTTCGTTGTTCACCCTCACGGTGAGGCCCTGCATGGCCGATATCAGGGAAAACAGGGCGCCGATGATGGCGAACAGATAAATCCTTGCGTTTGCCAGCCGCAGCACGATCTCCGCGAGAACCAGGAACGGCAGAAGCAGGAGAAGAACGACAAGCACGAACGGCCATATAATAAACAACGGCAGCCACAGCCTGAGCTTGAACCGCTCGCCGGAATGGATCTTAAGGTTCATGACGCTTGGTATCATATCAGCTCCTCAGTTCGTCGGCCGCTTGTTTCGCGGTGATCTCTCCGCTTTCGAGCTTTGCAAGGATTTCCTCGCGCCTGGACGCCGGAACCACCTCGACGAACTTGAGCTGGCCGCATATCTTGTTGAGTCGCGCCTTGATGGTGGGGTAGCTCACGCCGAACGCCTGCTCCATTTCCTTTATAGAACCATGCGTGCGGATGAAATGCGCCACAAAAACCTGGTCTTCGTCGGAAAGCCTGGCAAGCGAAGGAAGGTCGAATTCGCCCTGGATGGCAATGCCGGTGTCCTTGAGCTTGACCGAGGTCACGACAAATTCCTTGGAACCTGTAAGGGTGGTCAGTTCGTACCAGGGAGAAGGCATTTTCACCTCCGTATTTAGTTTCTTAATTAAATATACCATAAAAGATTAATAATATCAATTACTTTATTAATAATCTTTATGACGCACAGCTAAATCATTGATTTTAATGGGAATTTTTTTAGGGTATGTTCGCTTCCAATGGCGTGAATATATAAGAAGTAGAAAAGAGGCTTGGGCGCCCCGCCTTCGGCGGTGGCCCTCCTTTCGGGCTCGGCCATCTAATTGTAGAATTTAGATTTTAGATTGGAAACACAAAAATCGGAAAGGCTCTAAAATCTAAAATCGTCAATCTACAAGCTACATTCAAGACTCCGGGCAGCATCCCGCTATTGCGGGACCATTTTTCCGTTCCGGCCTGGCGCCGGGGAGAGGGGCATTGCCGATGCCTTCTCTTGCGCCCGGGTGCCTGTGCACTCGTGTGAGAAAAATGGGGCAACCTACCAACTATTTTTCGTGGTGCCCCCGAGCAGGAGTTTCTTTCTCGCAAATCAACTTTCTTGGAGGCCACCCATGAGAGGGGAGTGCCGAAGACCCCGCAGGTTTGCCGAAGGCGAACCGAGGAGGCTGAGGCCGGGGGAGATACTTCTCCCCCGACGTGCTTTGACTAGTTCACAATTGAAATTGGAATTAGAATTAAAATCCCTGCAATCCGCAGCACCTCGTACACACCGGCATCAGGCCCTTCTGCATTTCCCGCCTGAAAAGCTTGAACTTCTCGCCGTTCCAGATGTCGTAGAACGGCGTTTCGTTGATGTTGCCGCAGGAATAGTCCTGGTAGTCGCGGCAGGGCGTGACCCGGCCGTCGGGCGAGATTTCTGCAATAAAGTAGATGCTCTCGCAGCTCGGGTAACCGCAGTGCCACGTGTGGTCTGCGTAATAGCGGCGGATGTCCTTTTCCGAGGTGATGTCGGGCAGAAACTGCGGTACCGACGGCCGGCCCCGGGAGATCCTCTGGACCTCCGCGATCTGCGCCGCGGTGACGCCAGGGTCAACGTCGTTGAAGCACGACTTAAGGTAGCCGCGGTGGTTTTTCGGCCTGCAGCCGAAGCGCTCCTCGAAGACTTTTTCATGAAGCGCGGCGCGCTCCTCGGTAATGAACCACCCGAAGTAGAACGGGTGCAATTGCGTTTTATCAATCACCAGCCTGTGGATGTCGGTAAGGTGCGTGTGGTTGTCGTTGGAGATCACCGTGATGGGAATAATGAGCGGGAACCGAAGGCGTTTTTTCCTTTTGAGAGCGTCCACCTTGTCGATGACGGCCATGGTCTTCTCGAAATTTTCCGACAGTTTGCCGCTTGCGGGCGAGCGCATGAGGTTCTGCGATTTCGCGTCCCATCCGTCAAGGCTCAGAAACAGCACCGACAGCGATTTGGTGGCGATGAGGTCCTCGATGATCGGGTCGAGCGCCTGCGCGTTGGAAACGATCGAGCCGAGCAGCTTGTACTTGGCGATCTCCTGGAACAGCGGCAGAAGCGGCTTCCACATGGTGGGCTCGCCGCCCCAGATGTAGTAGAACGGCTTGTCGCGCCGCGTCTCGAACACCACGCGCTTGACAACCTCGAAATCGAGCTGCTGGAGCTTTTCCCCTCTCGCAAGCTTGGCCGTGAGGTGGCCGTTTTCGCCCCACTGACCGCAGGAGCGGCACCGCAGGTTGCACACTTCGTTGACGCGGAGGGAAATCTGCCCCACCGGGATGTCCTTGTGCCACACGTGGGGGATAAGATACTTGCGCACCTGGTGCGGCAGCATGTGCCAGTAGTTGAGGTCCGAGAAGGTGAGCAGCGGCGGCATGATATAGCGGGACACAAACCTGCCCGGCAGGAGCGCCTTGCCTCTGAATTTAGCCATGACAATATTTCCTTTTCTATTTCTTTCCGGTTTTGGTGGGACAACCCGTATTAATAATGGGCGTTCCCCTCGCCCTCGCGTGCGCTCTGGCTCGGGTCGGTCTCCCTGCGGGCTCGGCCGTTCGGCCTCGTTGCCGAATCGCCCTATGCCTATCGGCCGGGTCGACCGGCAATCCCGCTTCGGCGGGACCACTCTGGTCCACCTAACGCGCGGTAGAGGGAATCTATTCGGTCAATTTACTATTCTTGCGCCAACCTTCAGCTTTACGGGGGATTGCTTCACTCCGCTCGCAATGACATCTTGATTTTATCGATCCGCATTTCGCAATCCTCGATCCACAATTCTTCGTGGGTGCCGCCACAACAATGCATGGTCTCGCAGCTGTTTTGTCAAGGCGGCCACCCAGGAGGGGGTAGCGGAGGACCGGCGCGCAAAAACACAGTAACCAAAACAA